>JAZFVB010000091.1:0-9571 GCA_036447515.1 Nitrospinota bacterium | reverse complement strand
CAGCGCGGCATTGTTGTTACCCAAATGCCTTTGGGCGGAAACAGAGAAGAGATTGTTATAGATCCTTAAAGCCATTTTCTTTATCCTCCTTGAAAATGATTCGGCATCCTTGCCTTTTTTCCAATACTTTCAACAAAACTTAAATTTACGTTATTTAATCGTGCCTTTTCATATCACCTTCCTTTCTTTATTAAATTCCGTTCGTTTATCTTTTCGGTCGGACGGCAAACGCGCTAAAGGGCTTTTTCATAAACACGTCGGAAACAAAAGAGCCACGCTTAACCGGGGCTTATAAAGTAGCCCGTGATTGGATAGAATGTATAAATGGGACGATCCAGAGAAATCCTTTTGGGAGTATGCGGCGGTATTGCCGCCTATAAAATACCCGACCTCGTACGCTTGTTGCGCAAAAAGGGGCTGGCCGTTCGCGTAGCGATGACGAAAAGCGCCGAACTCTTTGTAACGCCCACCACACTGCACACCGTTTCGGGCAATAGGGTGTTCACAGCCCACTGGGACAGCGAGGGCGACCCACTGGATCACATCAACGCCGCGCGCGGCCCGGAACTGGCGCTAATCGCCCCCGCCACAGCCAATTTCCTGGGGAAAATGGCGGGCGGAATCGCGGACGACTTCCTTTCAACATTGGTACTTGCCCTGAAATGCCCGGTTTACGTTGCGCCGTCCATGAACCCGGCGATGTACCAAAACCCCGCCGTACAGGAAAACATCGGCATCCTCAAGGGAAGGGGTATCGGCATAATCGAACCCGAAACGGGCGATACGGCCTGCGGCGAAGAAGGCCAGGGACGCCTGCCGGAACCGGAAACGTTGGCCGAATTCGTTGAAAAGGAGCTTGGCCTGAACCTCGACCTTGCAGGCAAAAAGATACTCGTTACGGCCGGACGCACAGAAGAGCCGATTGACACCGTCCGTTTTATCTCCAACCGTTCCTCGGGGAAAATGGGAATAGCCATAGCCGAGGCGGCGCGCGAACGGGGGGCGGATGTAACCCTTATACACGGGGCCGTTTCCCGCCCCTTGCCGGAGAATACGAAAAACATCG
Organism: Nitrospinota bacterium; assembly: GCA_036447515.1. Classification (GTDB taxonomy): domain Bacteria; phylum Nitrospinota_A; class UBA7883; order JACRGQ01; family JACRGQ01; genus JAZFVB01. The sequence goes on along the minus strand of JAZFVB010000091.1, from coordinate 8,505 downwards.
AGGCGAAAAGCGCCCGGGAAATGCACGAGGCGGTGGAAAAGGAATTCTCGGAATGCGACGTCCTGATAATGGCCGCGGCCGTCGCGGACTTCAGGCCTGCGCGCCTCATCGACGCCAAGATAAAAAAGGACGAAGGCTTGCCGGCCATCTCCCTAACGCCAACGCCGGATATACTTGAAAACCTCGGACGGATAAAAAAAGGGCGGATACTCGTGGGCTTTGCGGCCGAAACCCGAAACATCATCGCAAACGCGCGGCAAAAGCTTTTGAAGAAAAACCTGGACATGATCTGCGTTAACGACGTAAGCCGAAGCGACATAGGCTTCGATAGCGATTATAACGAAGTTACATTCATTAGGCGGACGGGCGCCGGCCAAGCGGACGACGCGAAACCGTCCGGCAGGCTGCCCAAAACCATTCTGGCGCACCGCATACTCGACGAAACCGCAAAGCTGCTTCAAGCTGAAAGCAGGCGCGTATCGGGCGGCGATGGCTGAAGTTCAAAAAAAAGTCCCGGCGCCAGACCCTTTCATGGAAACGGAAAACGAAGTAAAAAACGAAGCGGTAAACTATTTTAATTACCTCAAGGAAATGGGCGTTGACTCCGTCGAACCCGCGGCATATAACCGTTGCGCCGATGAAGAAATTTTGCCGAATGACTTGCCGAATGACTTGGCGAAAGGTGGAGAGGAATTGAAAAAATCCCGATCATATGCCTCCGGCGGCCTTGAAAAGATTGCCGCGCAGGTCGCGTCGTGCAAAAGCTGCGGACTGCATGAAACCAGAACCCAGACGGTTTTCGGCACGGGCAGCCCCAAGGCGGATATCATGTTCGTGGGCGAAGCGCCCGGCAAGGAGGAAGACAAGCAGGGCAAGCCATTCGTGGGGCGCGCGGGACAGCTCCTTACGAAAATGATAAACGCGATAAACTTTTCGCGCGACGACGTTTACATAGCCAACGTCCTTAAGTGCAGGCCGCCCCAAAACCGCGACCCCAAGCCGGAGGAAGTGGCCCTTTGCGAGGATTATCTTATAAGGCAGATAGAAGCGATAAAACCGAAGTTCATTTGCGCGATGGGTCTTCACGCGGCGCACACGCTGCTTAGGACGAAAGACTCCCTTGGCAAGCTAAGGGGGCGTTTTCACGACTACCACGGCGTACCCCTGATGGCCACATACCACCCCGCGGCCCTTTTAAGAAATCCGGGATGGAAGCAAGCCGCATGGGAAGACCTTAAGGTACTGAGAGATGAACACAAAAAAAACGCCTGAAAGACGGAAGCCGGAGAAAAAGAAAACGACGCACGCCAAGGAACCCGAAAAGGCGCCCGAAAAGCGCCCCATAATCCGTTCGTTATTTATGTTCGTAATAGCAAGCTCCGTCTTTTTGATCCTCCTTTTAGCGATTACGGGAATATTCCTCGTCCATAAATATTCCGGGAACCTGCCGGACGTATCCGCCATGCGAAATTACAAGCCGTCGCTCGTTACCACCCTTTACGACCAGTACGACAACCTTGTCGCCGAATACTACATAGAAAAGAGGATGCTGAAAAACCTGGACAGTATGCCGGACATAATGAAACAGGCGACACTTGCCATAGAGGACAACAGTTTCTACAAGCACAAGGGGATAGACTTCAAGGGCATTGCAAGGGCGGCCATGGTAAACATCAGGGCGGGGCGCGTGGTGCAGGGAGGGAGCACTATTACCCAGCAGGTGGCAAAGCTCCTCTTTTTCACGCGCGAAAGGACGTTCGAGCGGAAGATAAAGGAAGCCCTCCTTTCGCTCCAAATCGAACAGAATTTTTCCAAATCGGAAATACTCGAAATATACCTTAACCATATCTACTACGGACACGGATCGTATGGCGTGGAGGCGGCATCGCAGCTTTATTTCAACAGGTCGGTCGAGGACCTTAACGTTTCCGAAGTGGCCATGATCGCCGGCATACCCAAGGCGCCGAGAAACTTTTCGCCGCACTTTAACCCGGTGGCCGCAAAAAAGCGCCGCGACGTGGTCCTTAAAAGAATGTTTGAAGAGAGATACATAATTCAGCCGGAGTACCAGGAGGCCGTGTCCGAACCGATACGGGTTGTGCCTCTGAAAAAGGCGGAAAACTTTGCGCCCTTTTTCGCCGAGCACGTCCGGAGGTATTTAAACGAAAAATACGGAACAACCTCCCTTTACCGCGAGGGCCTGAAAGTGTACACGACGCTGAACCTCGAATGGCAAAGACACGCTCAAAAAGCCGTTAGGGAGGGACTGGAGACAACCAGCCGCCGCCTCGGCTATAACGGCCCCACGGGGTGGATAGACCCTGAAACGCAGATTCCGGAGTGGGAAAAACTCAACCCTCCGCAAAAGAAACTGCCGGACGAACAATATTTCGCAAAAGGCAAAAGGCTCAAGGCCGTCGTAAGGGAACTGGAACCGGAAGCGATACGCTTCGAGGTAAACGGACGGGAGGGCGTGATTGAAAAAAAAGGCTACAAATGGGCGCATCCGCCCGATCCCAAAGAGGACGGGCGCTTCTTTAAAGAAATCAGCAACCCCGAAGATATACTGAAAAAAGGCGACGTGATTTATGTAACGATACTTGATTACAAGCCCGGAGCGCCCATATACGCCGAGCTCGACCAGATACCGGAAGTGCAGGGCGCTCTTTTAAGCATCGATTACAGAACCGGCGCAATACGCTCCATGGTGGGCGGATACGATTTCGAGGAAAGCTCATTCAACCGCACCGTGCAGGCATACCGCCAGCCCGGCTCTTCGTTCAAGCCGATAATATATTCCGCGGCCTTCAACAAAAACCTTACGCCGGCAAGCGTAATAATCGATTCGCCGATAATCTTCGAGGAAGACATAGACGATTTCAAGCACTGGAAACCGGTAAACTTCCGGCAGAAGTTCTACGGGCCAACGACGCTGAGATCGGCCGTTACGCACTCGCGCAACGTAGTCACCATAAAACTTTTACAGAAGATCGGCCTGCCGTACGTCGTTAACTGGGCGCATCAGTTGGGCATAAACTCAACGCTCGATCCCAACCTTTCGCTTGCGCTTGGAACGTCGGGCATCAGCCTGCAGGAGTTAACGTCCGTTTACGGGGTCTTCGCGAACGGCGGCGTCAGGAACGAGCCGTTCTTCATAAGGCGCGTGGAAGACCGCAACGGGCGCGTGATAGAAGAACACGAAGAAGACCCGCAACAAGTGATACCAGAAGATACCGCGTTCATCATGGGCAACATCCTGCACGGGGTGGTGAAAGAAGGAACCGGCAGGAAAGTCAGATCGGTCGGCGTACCGGCCGCGGGCAAGACGGGCACAACGAACGACTTCATAGACGCGTGGTTCATAGGCTTTACGTCGGACATCGTTACCGGAGTATGGGTGGGCAAGGACCGCAAGGGCGTAATGGGAAAAAACGAAACCGGCTCGCGCGTGGCCGCCCCGATATGGCTGTCCTTCATGAAAGAGGCGGTAAAGGATATCACTATAAAGCCGTTCGCGCCGCCCAGCAGCGTGGTCTTCACAAGGATAGACAAGGAAACGGGATACCTTGCGGCGCCGGATAACCCTAACTCTTTCTTCGAGGCCTTCAGGGAAGGAACCGCACCGACCGAATACGAATCGCCCGACGCGGGGTGAGTTTATAAGGCTAAACGCGCGATCCACAGCCGGGGGCGCCTGATTGCCACCCGCAGGGTGGCGTTACTTTTCAGCCTACAGCCTACAGGAAATTCTTTTAGAGATACTTTAAAAATTCCTCCGGCGTAACTTTGGCCTGCCTGAGAATGCCGCGACACGCAACACCCCCCTTGTCACCCTGAGCCTGTCGAAGGGCGACGATTTTTTGCAGTTCTAGAAAGTTCCGGCAACTTTTCATAATTACCGGAAATCAAAGCCTCCTTCTTTTTCCTTGACCAACCTTTTATTTGCTTTTCCATGGCAATAGCCTGTCTTATATCGTTAAAGTGTTCCGCCGCCACAAGTCTTACAGGCCTTCTTCCATGCGTATAGCAACCTGGAATCAATCCGTTCTGGTGTTCATAGAAACGCTTGTCTATGTTGTTCGTGACGCCTGTGTAATAACTTCCATCGGAGCATTTGAGAATATAAACGTAATAGTTTTTCATTGAATATCATAAAAGCATGGGTGTCGCCCTTCGACAAGCTCAGGGTGACAATGCGTCAGAGCACCTCGAAAGTAGTCAATATGGGCTGGCCGGTTTCAGGCATTGGAAACTCTTCCAGATAAAGCTCGGTGGCCTCTTTAAGATTGGCAAGCGCCTCTTTTTCGGTTTTACCTTGGCTTACCGTGCCGGCTTCGGGGCATTCGGCAACGTACAAATCGTCTTCCCTGAATATAATCGCGCTAAGGACCTGTGTAGCCATTTTCTAAATCTGTCTCCTTATGCCGATTATATATTACCCTGCTAAATTTATGAAACCGCCTCTAAAAATCTTTTCGACATCGGCGCGATGTGTTTTTTCAGTTTCAGTTCCTTGGGAGTCGCGCCCAGTGCAAGGGCCAGCAGTTGCGGGTAATGCAGTATCGGAATATTAAAAGACTTGCCGAACATGCTCTCTACGTCGGGCATGTAGGCGTCCATGTTCAAATGGCACAACGGGCACGGCGTTAAAATGCAGTCCGCCCCCGCCTCGACCGCGCCCTGGATGGCGTTGCCCGAAAGTGTAAGCGAGTTCGTCTTGTTGGTCATCATTATCGGGAAACCGCAGCACTTCTGTTTCTGGTCGTAATCGACGGGCGTCGCGCCGATTGTTTTTATAAAGATGTCCAGCGAATCGGGCCTGTCGGGTATTTTGGGATTTACTTCTTCGTGCGGCCTTAATGCGTAGCATCCGTAAAATGGAGCGACCTTCAGCCCCTCGAACTTTTTCTCGATCCTCTTTGCAAGGTTATCCAGCCCGAAGTCTTCCTCGATAATCTGGTAAAGGTGCTTGATCTTCACATTGCCCCGGTACTTGCGCCCCGTATCCTTTTCGATTTCGGCGTTTATCTGTTCTTTGTATGCCGGGTCTTCGTCGAGCTTTTTCTTCGCGCTCCCCATCACGCCCTGGCACGTGCCGCAGATCGTCATGATGTCCAGCCCGCGCTCCTCGGCCAGGCTGAACGTCCGCGCGTTAAGCGCGTCGCCCAGTCTGTGGTTGTCCTCCTGAAGGAATCCCGCGCCGCAGCACGAAGCGTCCTTCATCTCTTCCAGGTCGATCCCCAGCCTTTCGGCGGCGATCATCGTAGCGGTGTAAAGTTCCTGCCCCGCGCCCTTTGCGACGCATCCGGTATAAAGCGCGTATTTCATTTCAGGTAATCTCCGAATCTGCCGAACATCTTTTTTACTTCGCCGAACTTTTCAATCAGGTGCGGCAATAGCGGCGGGTTCTTGCCCCTCATGAACATCCTTACGCCTATCGGCAAGAGGCTCAAAAGCCCGCCGATGTTGAAAAAGCCGACAGACCTTGCGGGTATGTAGTTTTCGTTAAGGTATCCGCCGCCTATCCTTGTGCCTATCGACTCGCGGAAAGCAAGGACGTGGCGCGCCCCGTGGTTGTTGCGGAACCCGCGTTTCATCCCCATTTCCTTGAGTTCCCTTATTCTCGACAGGGGCTTGGCTTCCGTTGGGCATCGGGTGGAACATTCGGCGCACGTCGTGCAGTCCCACATTCCGTTTAGATCGCTCAGCCGTTCGAGGCGGACATCGGTCTTGCAATCGCGCGTATCGTAAACAAAGCGCTGCGCCTTGGCAAGCGTTGCCGGGCCGAAAAACTTTTTGTCAACCTCCAGCACGTTGCAGTCCGAAAAACATGCGGCGCAAAGGATGCACGTCGAGGCGGCGTCTATTTTTTTCTGGTCTTCGTGCGTCATCAACCGCTCTCTTTCCGGAATTATCGATTCGTCCGGAACAAGCCACGGCTCGATATTCTCCAGCGAACTCCAGAACGGCTCCATATCGACTATCAGGTCTTTTATTATTTCGAAATTGCCTAAAGGGTCTATCTTTACCGTCCCGTCCTCGACCACCGTGACCGCCTGCGTCTTGCACGTAAGCCTTGCGTGGCCGTTTACCTTCATCGCGCACGAGCCGCAGATGGCGCTCCTGCACGACATTCGAAACGAAAGCGTGCCGTCCTGCGTCCACTTGATGAGGTTAATGCAGTCCAGAAGCGTGGCGCCGTCCGGGATGTCGAGCATATATTCCTGATGGCGCGGCTTGGTTTCCTCGTCCGGGTTGTACCTGAAGATGATGAATTTCGTCGCCATCAGTATTTCCTTTCCTCGGGTTGGTGTTTCGTTATCACCACCGGCTTGTATCTAAGCTCAATCGACTCGTCCGCCTGCCGGTAGGCAAGCGTGTGTTTCATCCAGTCGTCGTCGTCGCGTTTGGGGAAATCCGTGCGGGAGTGCGCGCCGCGGCTTTCGGTGCGGGCGATGGCTCCGGTAACGATCACTTCCGAGAACTCCAGCATGTTCCGAAGCTCCATCGCCTCGATTATTTCGGTATTGAACAGTCCCGCCCGGTCTGTTACGGGCGCTTTTTTAAACCGCTGTCTCAGTTCCCGCACTTTGGCGAGCGCCCTTTTAAGGCCTTCATCGTTGCGGTAAACGCCGCAGTCGATTTGCATCGTGTCCTTCAATTCGTTCCTTATGTCGTTGGCCGATTCCGTGCCCGAAGAATCAAAGATTTCCATTATCCTGTCTTCGGCGCTCTTTTTTTCCCTTTCCTCGTCTATCGGCTCGTGTTTCGCTTCGAGCCCGTATTCCAGCGCCGTCTTTCCGGCGCGCCTGCCGAAAAGCGTGGCCTCCAGCAGCGAGTTCGTGCCCAGCCGGTTGGCTCCGTGGACGGAAACGCACGCGCACTCGCCGGCGGCGTAGAACCCGCGCGCCTTCGTGCCGGCGGCGTCGAGAAGCACCTCGCATTTAACGTTGGTCGGAATGCCTCCCATGCTGTAATGCGCCGTGGGCTGGATCGGCAGCGGTTCTTCTATGCAGTCTATGCCGACAAAGTCTATGCCGAGCTGGCGTATCTGCGGCAGGCGCTCAAGGATTTTTTCGCGCCCCAAATGACGCAGGTCGATGTAAACGAAGTCTTTACCCTCGCCGCCGCGGCCCTCGTTGATTTCGGTCTGCTCGGAGCGCGAGACGATATCGCGCGGGGCCAGTTCCATTTTAGAGGGGGCGTATTTTTCCATGAACCGCTCGCCATTGCCGTTTATCAAGTACCCGCCATCGCCGCGCGCGGCCTCGGATACCAGTATTCCCTGTATGTAAAGGCCCGTCGGGTGGAACTGCACGAACTCCATGTCCTCCAGCGGTATGCCCTCCCTGTAGGATGCTATAACGCCGTCGCCCGTGCACGAGAAAGCGTTGGAGGTTATCTTCCACGCCCTGCCGTAACCGCCGGTGCCGAAGATGACGACTTTTGCGTGGATGACCTCTATTTTTCCGGTCTTCATGTCCATCATCACCACGCCGCGGGCGCTTCCCTCCTCGTAGATAAGCTTTAGGAGGTAGTACTCGTTGTACATTGTGAGGTTCTCTTTATATTTCATGTTCTGCTCGAAGAGTACGTGAAGAAGCGCGTGGCCCGTGCGGTCGGCCGCGTAGCACGAGCGTTTCTTCGAATGGCCGCCGAATGCGCGTTGCGCGATCTTTTGGTCCTTGTCGCGGGAGAAAACACAGCCGAAGCGCTCCATCTCGATCACCGTCTCCGGCGCCTCGTCGCACATCATCTGTATCGCGTCCTGATCGCCCAAAAAGTCCGACCCCTTTACGGTGTCGTACATGTGCAAGTCCGGGCTGTCGTCCGGGTTCTCATTGGCCACCGCCGCCGCAATGCCCCCTTGCGCCGCGCCCGAATGGGACCGCGACGGGTAGACCTTCGACACGATGGCGACGTCGAGACTTTTGCAGAGTTCTATCGCCGCCCTTAATCCGGCAAGGCCGGAACCGACTATAACAACGTCATGTTTCATTTAGCCACCTTATATTCTTCTTTTCCCTGTTCGTAAAGGTCGTTACCGTATATATCGTTTATCACGACGGCCTTGAAATCCTCAACCGTCATTTTCCTGACTGCCTCCGGCCCAAGCTCCTCGTATGCAATTATATCGACCGATTTGATCGATTTGGCAATTAATGCGGCCGCGCCTCCTATAGCCGCGAAATATACGCATTTGTACTTTTTCATCGCCTCGATCACGTCCTTGCCGCGCATGCCCTTGCCAATCATCCCTTTCATGCCCTTTTCCATAAGCCGCTCGGCGTAGGCGTCCATGCGATAACTGGTGGTCGGCCCGGCGGAACCGATAATCTGGCCGGGTTTGGCGGGCGACGGGCCTACGTAGTAAATCACCTGTCCGCCCAGATCGAACGGAAGCGCGGTTCCCTTGTCCATCGCCTCCACTATCCTTTTATGCGCCGCATCGCGCGCGGTGTACATCGTTCCGCTTATCGATACGCGGTCGCCGGCCTTGAGGGT
>JAZFVB010000090.1:0-3889 GCA_036447515.1 Nitrospinota bacterium | reverse complement strand
GCACGTCGTAACACGCCCGAAAAAAATGACCCCTTACGAGCTGCAATTCGAAATTATTGAAAACATGAAACGTTTTTACACTTTAAGGAACGTTTTCAAAATAAACTTAAGGAAGAGATGGCGCTTTAAATACCGAATGGGAGGGCGCTACCTCGTGAACAGGTGGATTGAGGAAAACAAGGATTATTTCGATTACCTTAAAAACCTGAACGACGGCTAACCCGCTAACCGCATCCGGCGGCGGAACCACCTGAAGGTGGCGGGAACCTTTGTTGCACTCAGGCCTCATCGAGGCCCGCAGGGTGGTAACTACCCGAAACTCCCGCCGTCACAATGATATTTACGTAAGTTTTTTTATTATATGTTTTGCAAGAAGCTCGTTGATTTCCTTGTGCCTTGGCACCGGCTGTGCCATTTTTGTTTTGGGGTTTTGATACCAATCATGTTTCCCGCCATGCCTGATAAGAACACAGCCGAGTTTTTCAATCTCTCTGGTCAAATCCTTTCTTTTCAAGAAATCTGAAGTTCAGCGACTTTACGCACACAGGGAATATTCCCGCTTTCAAGTTCTTTGAAAATATCCCTAAGGTTATCTTCAAGTTCCCCAATGGACTCACCCTGTGTATGGTAATCGGGATATTTTTCCAAGTACCCAATCCACATTCCGCTGTCCTGCCAATGAATATATCTGAGTTTCTCCATAGATAAATTATAGACGCTATTTGCCTAAAACTTCAAATGAGTTCGGGGGACGGGGGATAGGGCAAACTAGGCCTTTTAGGCTGTCCGCATCCTGTATTTCTGCATGGCGAATGCCAGCGCGTAAGCGGCAAGTCCCGCAAAGTAGAAAAAATATTTCGCGCCGCCTTCGATCCCGAAAAGCGAAGCAATCGCGCCAGGGTAGAAAAGGATGAAGGCCGCCGCAAGGAAGAACGGAAGTTCCCACAATTTGTTGCGCGTAAGGAACCAGCCCTGCACCGCGTTTTCAAAGGCCGCTATGCCGACAAGGGCCATGCCGAATATCATAAGGCCGTGCGGCCAACTGTTTATGTTGTGCAAAATCAGTTCGGGATTGAATACGAACATGAAGGCGATTATCGAGGTGCGTATGTCGTAAAGGAAACTCTGTATGCCGGTGGGGATCGGCTCCGATTCGGCTATCGCCGCCGCCGCGTAGGCCGCAAGCCCCACGGGGGGCGTATCGTCGGCAAGGATTCCGAAGTAGAAGACGAAAAGATGCGCGGCCATAAGCGGAATGAATAAATCGTACATGCCCGCCACCTCCACTATGATCGGCGCGGTAAGCGAGGCCATGACGATATAAGTCGCGGTGGTCGGCAGGCCCATCCCAAGCAGGAGGCTTGCTATGGCCGTAATGGCAAGCAAAAGGTAGATGTTGCCGCCTGATATTACCTCGACTATCTGCGTGATCATTCCGCCGATGCCCATGTTCACTATTCCCACGATTATGCCTGCGGCGGCGGTGGCAAGCGCCACCGGTATCATGTTTTTGGAGCCGGCGATAAATCCGGCGCCGATTAAAGAGACGGTTTTTTTGATTCCTTTAAAAACGCCTTCCATAACGCCTGCTCCTGTGCTCGTTTCGGCATTAGCTTCGGCCATGAGCGTTTTGCGGATTTCCTGATACGCAATGACCCCCATCAATACGATAATGGCCCTGAATGCGGAAAGTTCCGGCGAGTGGCGTAAAATTATCAGTTCGTAAAGGAGCGTTCCGAGCGGTATCAGGTAATGTATCCCCTTTTTAAGGGTGCCGGAAAACGACGGTACGTCTTCCCTCGGAAGCCCCTTGATGCCGAGTTTGCAGGCTTCGAGGTGGGTGATGCAAAAAAGCCCGAAGTACGAAACGAACGCCGGTATAGCCGCGGCCTTAACCACTTCCATGTACGGCACGTTTACATATTCGGCGATTATGAAGGCCGCCGCGCCCATTATGGGAGGCATAAGCTGGCCGTCGGTGCTTGAGGCGACCTCGATAGCCGCCGCCTTTTTCGCGGGGTAGCCGATTTTTTTCATCAGCGGAATGGTAAAGGGGCCGGTGGTTACTATGTTCGCTATGCTGGAGCCGGAAACCATTCCCGTAAGACCGCTTGAAACCACCGCCGCCTTTGCCGCGCCTCCCTTGAACCTGCCGAGGAGAGAAAGCGCAAGGTCGGTGAAAAACCGTCCCGCGCCCGCCTTGTCCAGCATCGAGCCGAGAAGGACGAAAAGGTAAACGATAGACGCCGATACGCCGAGCGGTATTCCGTATATCCCTTCGGTTGAAAGCGATATTTGGCTGAGGTATTTCCGCAAAGACACGCCCTTGAACGCCAGGAGGTCGGGCATGTGCGGGCCGAGAAACGCATAAAGGGTAAAACCCATGGCGATAACCGTGAGTGCGGGGCCTATTATCCTTCTGGCCGCTTCAAGTAGAAGCAAAACCAGAATGACCCCCACCACGATGTCGGTCGTGTTAGGGTCGCCGGCCCTCATGGCGATGTCGTTGTAGAATACCGCTATGTACAGCGCGGAAGACGCCCCCACTGTGGCGAGGATGTAATCGATTAACGGGATGCGGTCCTTTATCGAAAGAAAACCCAGCCCCAGCCTTTCGCGCACGAAGAGCGGGTTGAGCAAAAACAGCAACGTCATCCCGAACGCAAGGTGGATGGCCCTTACGAAGGTGCTGTTCATTATCAGAAAACCCGCCAGGCAAAGCTGGAAAAGCGCCCACGAGATTGCGATTAAGGCCACAAGCCGGCGTTCGTTTGTACCGAGGGAGCGCAACTCCCCCGTTTCCAGCTTGAGTATTTCCTCGGCGGTTTCTTTGTCGACCGTTTTGCTCATTTGGCCAACAGCGCCGTTAAGCCGAACCTATTTTATCAATTCCGGGTTAATGTATTTTATGAGTCCCGCCTCCCTGTAATACTTCAGCGCTCCCTTGTGTATCGGGGCGGAAAGGCCCTTCAGCATGTCCTGCTTATTCAAAACCGAATACGCCGGATGGAGCTTTTTGAAATCTTCGAGGTTGTCGAACACCTCTTTGGTGATCGCGTAAACGATGTCCTCGCTCAACTTTGCCGACGTAACGAAAGTGGCCTTTACCCCGATGGACTCCACGTCGGAGCCGCCCACCGCGTTGGGATAAAACTTCTTTGGGATAACGGATTTTGCGTAATAGGGGAATTTCTTAAGGAGCGCATCGACCGCCTTGCCCTTTATCGGCACGATCTTTACCTTTATCCTGCCCGATGTCGCTTCTTTTATGTTCCCGTTGGGATGCCCCACCGTGTAGAAGAAGGCGTCCAGCTTTTCGTCCTGCAAAAGGCCCGGCGCTTCCACGGCTTTGACGTGTTCCGCCTTTACGCCTTTTTCCGTAACGCCGAAGGCTTCAAGCACGTCGCGGGAGTTCTGGAGCTGGCCGGAGCCGGGATTGCCGATATTAACGCGCTTTCCCTTAAGGTCGTTGACCGAGTTTATTCCGCTTTTAACAGAGGCTATGAGCGTTATCGATTCCGGGTGAATGGAAAAGACCGCGCGCAGGTCTTTTTGCGGCCCCTTTTTGGACCATTCCGCCAGGCCGTTGTACGCCTGGTACTGCCTGTCGGACTGCGCCACGCCGAATTCCAGCTCGCCGCTTAAGACCGAGTTTATGTTGTAAACCGAACCGGCCGTCGATTCCACCGTCGCCTTGATGCCGTAGACCTTGACCTTCTTGTTTACCATCCTGCTTATCGCGCCGCCCGTCGGGTAGTAAACGCCTGTTACTCCCCCCGTGCCGATGGTAACGAAAGTTTTTGCCTGCGCCGCGCCGTATGGCCCCGCCGCCGCCGCGAAAAAAACCGCGATTGTAAATGAAAGTATGGATTTCTTCATCTTCTCCTCC
>JAZFVB010000089.1:0-3538 GCA_036447515.1 Nitrospinota bacterium | reverse complement strand
TCAAAAACAACGTTATTACCAGAATCATATCGCCAAGAAGGATTAGATTTAAAAAGTAAAAAAAAAGAACAAACTAGGCCAAGTGGTATCAAAAGAAAAATCAATCTTAGCAACAAAAGGAGACTTGAATTCTAATAGTTTGGCATGAACCCCGCTTGCCGAAAACGTTCATCAATAGTCTTGAATTTAATTAGGTCCCTTCAAACTGTTTAGCAACGTCATTCCGTCCGTGTTTCCCAGCACGGATTCGGCGCATCGTTCGGGATGCGGCATAAGGCCGAAGACGTTCCCGTTTTCGTTGCAAAGCCCCGCGATGTTTTTTAGCGATCCGTTCGGGTTGGCTTTATCGGTAACCTCGCCGTCCGCTTCGCAATAGCGCATGACTACCTGTCCGTTTTTTTCGAGCCTTTGCAGAGTTTCGTCGTCCGCGAAGTAATTGCCGTCGTGATGCGCTATCGGCATTTTGAGGACGGTTCCGGGAGCCAGGCCTTCGATACCGGGCACGCTGTTTTTTTCCATCCGAACGAAAACATTTTTGCAGATATATTTTTGCGAGAAATTAGGCAAAAGCGCGCCCGGTAAAAGGCCGCTTTCGACAAGCACCTGGAAGCCGTTGCAAATGCCTATTACCGTCCCGCCGCCTTGGGCGAAATCGATAACCGCTTTCATTACCGGCGAAAACCTGGCGATTGCCCCGCAACGCAGATAGTCCCCGTACGAAAAGCCGCCGGGAAGGACGAGCGCGTCGATATCCGAAAACGACGTTTCCTTGTGCCATATCGGCCTTACGCTTGCGCCTTTTAGCAGTGAAAAAACGTGCAGGGTGTCGCGCTCGCAATTGGAGCCGGGGAATATCACTACCCCGTAACGTGTTTGCACGGCGCCCTGCGGATTACTTGAAGATATCGGCAAACCTGCCGCTTGTGTATCTGAGCCGCGTGCTTATTATCGCCGCAATGTTTCTGAGTACCTTTACGGCAATCCTTGGATGGGAATCGATAATCTTTTCGAAGTTCCCGCGCGAAAGGGTAAGAATCTCGGTATCCTCGATTGCGGTTGCGGTGGCCGAGCGCGTCGAAGTTTCTTCCACCAGGGCCATTTCGCCCACGGTGGCGCCTTTGCGGTATCTGGCAAGTATGGCGTGCTTGCCTTCCATCGTTTCCTTTTTTATCTCTATCTGCCCCTCGACGATGTAAAAGAGCGAATCGCCCACACTGCCTTCTTTTACGATCACGGTATTGCCCGCGATTTTCTGGTACTCGATTACATCCGCCATTACGTCCAGTTCTTCCTGTTCCAGCTTGTCGAACTGCGGAATTTCGCACATAAGCGCTTTTATCGTGTTCTTGTCCATACGCTACTCCCCTTTCGAATTAATTCGTATTTCGTAATTTTCCGTGACCGGATTACTTAAAAGCTTTTTACACATTTCCTCGGTTAGTTTTTCCGCTTCTCCATTTTCCATTTGTTCCATGTCTATCTCTATGAACTTTCCTATCCGCACGCCCCGCACGGCGCCGAACCCGAGCGAGTTAAGCGAATGCTCCACGGCCTTCCCCTGCGGATCGAGAATGCCTTTTTTCAGCGAGACGATTACCTTCGATTTCACTTTTTCAATATCCTTTCGGTCACTTCCCTGTACGCCTCTTCGACCTTTCCGAGGTCGAAGCGGAAACGGTCCTTATCCATCTTCTCACCCGTTTTCGTGTCCCAAAGCCTGCACGTGTCCATAGATATCTCGTCTGCCAGTATCACCTCGCCTTCGTGCCTTCCGTACTCCAGCTTGAAGTCCACGAGGTCCAGCCCGATATCCTTAAACATTTTAACCAGAAGTTCGTTTACAGTCATAGCCGATTTTTTGATTACCGCCATTTCGCTCTCTGTCGCAAGGCCGAATACGCCGATGTGGTCTTCGTTTATCATCGGGTCGCCAAGCTCGTCATCCTTGTAATAGAACTCGATTATCGTTGATTTCAGTTTTTCGCCTTCCGGCCTGCCCATGCGCTTGGCCAGCGAGCCGGCCACTATATTGCGCACGACCACTTCAACGGGGATGATCTCCACCTTTTTTATAAGCTGGTCGCGGTCGGAAAGTTTTTTCACAAGATGCGTTTTTACGCCGTTCTCCTCCAGCATGGCGAATACCGCGGACGATACGGCGCTGTTCATAACGCCCTTCTCCACGATAGTCCCTTTTTTAATGCCGTTGAACGCCGATGCGTCGTCCTTGAACGACTGTATGTAAAGGCCGGGGTCGCTGGTGGCGAAAACTGACTTCGCCTTGCCCTCGTAGATTTTCTCGCCTTTATCGGGCGTCTGCTTGTCTGCGCTCAATGCTCCGCTCCTCTCTTCTCCTCCATGGCCAAAGTTATTCGGTAAAGACACGCTCAAAAATTTCGTCCACCTTAAGCAAATAATAGTTCAGGTCGAACAATTCTTCAATCTTTTCCTTGCCGAGTTTTGCGCTTATCTCGTCGCTGGCCATTACAAGCCCCTTGAACGGAAGTTCCTCCTTCCACGAGCGCATGGCAAGCGATTGCACCACATCGTAGGCGTCCTCGCGTGTCATTCCACTTTCCGCAAGCGCAAGGAGTACGCGCTGTGAGTAGAAAAGGCCGTAGGTTGCGTCGATATTCCTCAGCATCCGCTTGGGATATACCAGAAGGCCGTCGACGATCTTTGCCGTTTTATCGAGCATGTAATGGACAAGCGTGGCCGAATCGGGCAGTATCACCCTTTCCGCCGACGAGTGGCTGATGTCGCGTTCGTGCCATAGGGCGACGTTTTCGAGCGCCGCCTGCAGGTTGGAGCGCACCACCCGCGCAAGGCCGCACATCTGCTCGCAGTTGACGGGGTTGCGCTTGTGCGGCATAGCCGAAGAACCCTTTTGGCCTTTTGCGAAAAATTCCTCCGCCTCCAGAACCTCCGAGCGTTGCAGATGCCGGATTTCGAGCGCGATCTTGTCGATATTCGAGGCTATCAGCGCCATTACGGACATATATTCTGCGTGCCTGTCGCGCTGGATTATCTGCGTCGAGATTGCGGCGGGTTTCAGCCCCATTCGTTCACACACATATGCTTCGACCTTCGGGCTAAGATGCGCGTGAGTCCCTACTGCGCCGGAAATCTTGCCTACGGAAATGCCGTCGATGGCGTTAACAAGCCTTTGGCGGTTGCGCCTCATTTCCGAATACCATAGCGCGGCTTTCAGGCCGAAGGTGGTCGGCTCGGCGTGTACGCCGTGGGTGCGGCCCATGCAGGGCGTATCTTTGTACTCGTGAGCTTTCTCTTTTAAGACATCCAGCAGGGCGTCGAGTTTATCCAGTATCATGCCGCCCGCTTTCTTTAAAAGGGCGCACTGGGCGGTATCCACCACGTCGGATGACGTAAGGCCCATGTGTATGTATCGCGAATCGGGGCCGATGCGCTCCGCGACGCTGGTGAGGAAAGCTATAACGTCGTGGCGCACTTCTTTTTCGATCTCGTCGATTCGCTCGACGGTAAAGGCGGCCTTTTCCTTTATCGTTTTAAGCGCTTC
>JAZFVB010000088.1:0-5421 GCA_036447515.1 Nitrospinota bacterium | reverse complement strand
TAAGGCCGGGTTTTTGGGAAACAGCATTAGGATTTTCCAGGTCTTGATCCGGCAAAGGCTCCCCCGATTTGCTTATAAACAGTTGTCTTAAACCGCTCCGACAATTCCAATTATATCCGGTTCGTATATTTCTATCACGATCTTAGCATATCGGTGTCGCCGCGTTCACTAGCTCCAGGCTTTAACGTATCCTCTGGCACTGCCGTCAGCCTCTATACCCAAACCTTTTCGCCGCGCCGCTCCAGCGTTTCGCCGGAGGAAGAGGAAGTGCGGGAGCGTTTTCGGCGTCGCTCCTTCACCTTTTTCCTGATTTCATGTTCGGTAAGGAGGGGAACGAAACCCGGAATCTTTTTGTATGGTGCAAGTTCTTTTTGAACCTCTTCTTTCTCGCTCATACTTCCGGAATCGCCTGATTTCGGCCACTTGTCGAAAGTGGTCAGATCTTCCCGTCCAACGTCGCCGGGAATTCCCGTCGGCACCCTGTTCCTGCCGGTTTCTGTTTCATCTTTTTCAACCATATTGTCATAATATTTACTTTGAAGGGGTAATGTGCGGTTCTCTCCAAAATACGGCACATGTCTTTCTTGACCGTCAACATATTTAACTACCACATCTTTCGGAACCAACAGTTCCACATGCTTATGCGGCCCATCGGCCCTGCCGGTTTGGCCCACCTCGCCTATCTTGTCGCCCGTTTTGACTTTCTGTCCTACTTCCGCTGTGTTCTCATCTTTCAGGTGGCCGTAGAGGACGTAAAACGGTTTTCCATCCGTGCCGATGTGCTCAACGATGACGGTATTGCCATAGCTGTCTTTGCCGTTGTAATACGAGTAAACCACGATGCCGTCCGCTTGTACGGTTACTTCCTCACCTTCTTTTCCGTCTATGTCTATCCCATGGTGCATTTTCTTTTTCCCGGTTATGGGGTGTTTACGCTTACCGTATCGGCTCGTGATATTGCCCCAATTTCTTTTTTCATTTGTCAATAACGCCATGTTTCATCTCCTTACTTATTGGGTTTCGGTTCAATTTGGCGGTCTTTTTTCTTTCTCAAAATGTAAATGTCGTGATAAACGGCATTCCCTACGATACGCGAGGGTTTGGTATATGAAATCATTTTGCCGTCCGGCGAAAATACTAGCGGTTGCTCCGTATTGCCTTTTACTATTCTTTTAAGCTCCCCCGAGTTTCTTTCAAGCAAATAAAATCCAGTAAGCCCCTCTTTGGCAGAGTCCCACTCATAAATATGCAAAAACATATTGCCGATTAGGGCCTTTCGGTTCAGAGCTGAATTTGCAAGAGCAGTCGTAAGTTTTTTATCTATCTTATGCCAATCATCACTTTTTATAGATGCATAAACAGTGTTGGGAGGTTGTTCTATTAATTCGTTAGGCTGGCTGAAAGATTTGTATTTTGACCCGTCAGGATGGATGATAAAGACCGTCAATTCAAGAAGCCTATCGTCATCTTCCGGCACAACCTTTATGTTTCCGTTCGCGACGTCGTATTCAAAAAGCCTCGACTGATCGAGATAATGTTTGAAGTATATTTTTTTGCCGTCGCGCGACCATTTTTCACCGACGAGATTATTTTTTAAATCATACAGTGGAACGAGTGTAAGTGTGCGGCCTTTACCAAGCGAAATTGTTTCCCCCTTATGCCATGTAAGCATTTTGCCGTCGGGAGATACCAAGGGCGTCACCAAATGCCACGACGGCATAGGCAAGCTACCAAGCTTGCGCATGTTTTTGGCTTCATATATTTCCAGAAAATGCCGCTCTTTTGGCAACTTGCTTCCTTTTTTAGGATAGATGCTTCTTCTTAGAAAAATGTATGCGCCGTCTTTCGTACAGTCACGAAACCAGTATGATCTGTTTTTTTCAAGCTCGTAACGTGTGATCTTGTCGGTTTGGGGATTGAACGATGAATATTTGCCGTCGCCATAGAAAAAAAGCATGTCATTCCCACACCACTTGCCCATGCTGCCTTCTTCGAGACGCACCTCTTCCCAGCTATCGTCGGTTTCGACTTTGGAAAGATCGAAAACAAGCTTTGCTTTTTCCCCGGCGCTTGCGAAAGCCGGAAGGATGAAGGCAAGAAAGATGGTTAACGCGATTATCTTCTTTTCGATCATCATAATCTTTTATTCTTAATCATAGCGCCTATTATACCGAAAATTTACCGAAAGCCAAGCGGTGTGCAAGTGGCTGATAAATTTATTATTATGAGTGTAGTAGCGAAATACCCTATCCTTTAAGTCCCGGCGGCCCAAAAGATGGCCGTTACGGTTTTATGATTTCCAACTTAGGAGCCGAAGATTAATATGGTTTCAACTTGGTATCAGCCATCATAGCGGCGTCTTGGGTTATTTCAGTTCCCTTAAGCGCTCCATCGCCTGCCTTTTACCATCTATGGCGTTTTTAATATGGAAATCCGATACGGGATGGTCGTCGGCGTTAAGAAGTATACGGTTGAACGAACCCACGAGCACAAGGAGCAGTTCAATAGATTTTATGTCTTTCAGCGCCTTCGTTCCGGCAATTGGGTCGTCGAAGTCAACCCCCCCGATTTCATAGATTTTCGTTTTCTCCGCTTCAAACGAAAAGATTCCCGGTTCGTCGCGAATGATTATTACCTTATTCGATACCCTGTTTACGGGCTTGGGCATTTTTGAAATCTTTTCGAGCAAATCCTTATTCTGGATTATGATCTGGCTGTTTTGCTCCAGCAACTTTCGAAACATTTTCGGCGGTACGCCGCTTTCCACTTTTGCGCCTGGCTTTTCGGGTGCCGTTTGCGCGGGCTTCGCCACAGACTTCGACGCGGGCGGCTCGGGAGCGCCCAATGGCGGAAGGCCGAAGTATGCCGGAAGCTGAACTTTGGCCAGATCGTAAAAGTCCGTGCCCATTCGCAAGAAAAACGGGAATGCAAGGAGCAGTATAAGAATAAAAGCCCACGAAGGTTTCCACTGGCGTAATCCCGGATGGTTGTTTATACGTTCGTCTATCCTCTTGTAAATCGCCTGAAGCAGCTCCTTTTGCGCTATACGCCTTTTTTCGAGGGCTTGCGCATCCTTATCACCCGTTTTTCCGGCGGGTTTTTCTGTATCGAACGCATCTTCATCCCCATGAACGCCTTTGTCGAGGGTGATCGACAAAGGGTCGATCTGTTCCTTTTTATCCTCCGCCATTTGCTGCATTCTGGTTAAGGGTTAATAAATGCACTCGCCGAGCGTTCTTTTATCGGGTTGGTATCTAATATTATGATAGCCTGCCTGCCGTATGTTTTCAGTATTATTTCCGTCCTTACAGGGGCGTTTGGATGTATCTTAAGTTTTGCCCTTGATTCAATGGGCCTGCCAACCACGACGTCGGGATTGTCTTTAAGGGAAGGAATGGCGGTTATTTTCAGGTCGTATTCCCCCGCCCTTATGATTCCGTCGAAGAGAACGCGCTTCTTTCCCTCCCTTAGGACTCTTCCGTCAATCCTCACCGTCACCCTGCCAAGCTCCACCTCATCTGAAAGATTTTCGCCAAGCGTGTCGAGATACTTTTTGAAAATATAGTCTTCCAGATTCTCGGTAAAGAGAAAATCCACCTTCCTGCCGCTTAAGAATTCCGGCTTATCTATGCTCATTTTAAGGTAACCGTGCCTTACATTATTGTATTCAACGATAACGTCTTCCGGCATGCCTATTGGAATCACGTAATCTCCACTTAACGCGGTAATTTCGATGTCTTTTGTCTTAAGGCTCTTTTCCAGGTCGTATGCCGAAAGTATTATTTGCACTCTTTCGCGGTCGTGAACGGCGGTGGCGGATATATATAATTCAGCTCCGAATTCCTCGGCCAGTTTTTCGCGCATGTAACGTCCCATCGACATGGAGGTGGATATCCCCTTTTGTCGCATAAATTTTCCGATTTCATCGCGGGACACGCACGAAAATTGGGGCCGCCTGCAAATGGCATGGCGCAGCTCATTGTAAACAGCTTCCTGTATGCGCCTTACGCTGCCCATCTCGTCCGTTACGTCTATAAGCGCGGTTTTTATGACGCCATTGATGGGGTCGTCCAGGCGCGCGGTAACGACGCTGTTTATAAAATCGATGTACCTGTTAACGTGTATGCGCGCCGGCATGTGGAAATCGACGTAGCTACCCGCAAATATCTCTTTTTTGGCATGCTCAAGTTCGCCCACCACCATTTCCGGGTAAACTTCGGTAATAACCAGCCGTCCGACGGGAAAAACCAACCGGTCTCCCTTTTTCCTGGATTTCTGCGACTTGATTACTTCGAAAATGTCCAGCCTATCGCCGGGCATCACCAGCGAAGGGTCGATAATTACGGTTACGCTGTCTCCCACCGAAAGCAGGGCAAGTTCTTTTGCCGCTGTCTGAAGGGCGCCTTTCATCTCCTTTTCGCTGATGAGCTGCGGCACATAATCCCTTTGTCCGAACGCGCTCGCCGCCGTCAGGAGGATTATCAGAAAAGAAACGGTTGAAATCGTTTTAAGCATTTTTCTAAGAGAAGTCGCCCTTGACTATCGTTGGGGTTATGAATATCAAAAGCTCTTTTTCGTCGTCCGTTTTGCTTTTGCTTTTGAAAAGCCATCCCAGTACCGGTATGTCCGAAAAGAACGGAAGGCCCACCTGGTTATCCACCTGCACGTTTTCAAAGACGCCGCCCAAAACCGCCGTGCCGCCGTCGGCGATGAAAACGGTCGTTTTCAGGGTGCGTTTCACAAGCGGTATGTTTCCCGCTACCTCCTTGGAGAAGTCGGGATCGTTCTTTTTGGCTACGATCTGCATATTTATCATATTGTCGGGCGTTATCGAGGGCGTAACTTCCAGTGAAATAACGGCGTTTTTAAACTCTATGCTCACATCGCCGCCCGTGCCCCCGGAAGTTTGGTACGGTATTTCCCACCCCTTTTCTATTTTCGCGGTGGAACCGTTTACGGTGGTTATCTTTGGGTTGGAGAGGGTTTTGCTCTTACCCTGTGTCTCAAGGGCCGAAAGCCTGGCGTTAAGCATTGATGTACCGAAAGCATTCGACAGGCTTATCGATACCGCCGCCGGGATATTGCCGCTTCCGCTGACGTCCGCTGCAGGGAATTCGACTGCGGCTCCATCCAGTCCGGAGCCCCCCAGTGAGCCGCCGGATACTATGTAACCGGGCCCAATGTTGCTGCCCATGCTTGCCGCCATGCTGCCGCCCCACTGGATGCCCAAAGAGCGTGAATGTGCCCGGGCAATCTCCACAATGCGCGCCTCTATGAAAACCTGTTTTTGCGGTTTATCTATCACTGCCAGTTGCATGGCTATCTCATCGAGTTGCGAGATGGTGCCGAATGCGCTTATCAAGGATAACTGCGGAAATGTGCTGAACTTTATTCCGCTTTCGGTTATAAGCCCGGTGGATT
>JAZFVB010000087.1:0-5489 GCA_036447515.1 Nitrospinota bacterium | reverse complement strand
TCGCGCCTTGAACTGATTAAAAAATTCCCGCACGCAATCGTCGGAGCTGTTTTTGCCGACGGCGACGGCGACGGTGTTTACGAATTAGTTTACGCCGCAAACGACCGCCTTTTCATTAGCTCATCGATTACCGGCGAAGTTCTGTGGGAAAGCCCAAGTACAAAGGGAATGAAATTAAATTCCATTATGGCCGCCGATCTGGACGGCAACGGCAGGGAAGAAATTTACGTCAACTATGTCCACTACGCAAAAATTAAGTCCATGATTGCCGTTAACGAAAACGGGCGCTGGGAAATAAAACAAAAAGACCTCCCTTATTATTTCTCGGGCAACGATCACGGCGGGATACTGGCCCAGAAAAGCGATGAGAGGGACGTTGTGGGGTTAACCGTTTACGGCGTCAAATACGATGGAAATGAAATAACCCTTGAAAAACTATTCACCCTTCCGAACAGCGGCCCGGTGGGTCTTAGCCGGATAAGCGACAATCCGGCGTTCTTAGCCGGCACAAGCAGAAACAGGAAGCTGACCGTCTTCGACGAAAAGGGAAACTGGGTAACAATAACCACGGCTCTGAAAACCGGTTCCAATCAGGCCATCGACCTGCACATTGAAGACATAAGCCTAATGGACGTTACAGCCGGTTCTACCATTCCCTTTCTGCTTCTCGGGATAAAATTTCTCAAACTGACGTTGCCGTCCGGAACGGTTATCGCCGTTCCCGAAAACGCGGGAAAACGTTTTTCATACGTCGCCGACTATATCGGTTCTTACAAAGCCGGCCGCGTTAGGCTTGTCGAATTCAACTCCGGGAAAGTTTTTGAGACTCTTACTATGACCCCGTTTATAGAGGGCTGGGTCATCACGTCAATTTTCACGAATCCCGGCTCGAATAATATAGAAATTTACGCTACTGCAAACCATACCGGCAAAGAGGCCGGAGGCAGAATATACAGGCTTGTTATCCCGAGGCTATAGAAAATTACATAGATAATATACGGCTTGAAACGTTTCAGGAAGCGTTGCGGCAAGCCGAAAGTTCGCCGGCTTTGGCTGAATCCCATTCGTTAATCTTTTCAGCCTCAAACTTTTCGGCAAGTTCAAGTTCTTTTTCCGAAAATTCACCTTCAATAAACGGAAAACCGAAAACATCTTTTACCGAATCGACTAACGCGCCGCGAATGCCGTAAAAATCCAGCCCGGGGTCGATTTCCATCAAGCCGACAGACCCGTCCGATTCGCGCCCACCTAAAAAATCACCCAGAATCTTCGGCTGCGCTTTCAAAAGGATGCTTCCGTGCTGCATGAACCCTTTCCTGTTTTTCCGTCTTGCGCTACCGACCCACTTCAGGCCGTTTATTGTCGGTTCGTCTTCATTGGCGTACGAAAAACAGTTTGTACCCGCGCTTTTTATGGCCTTGCCTTTATACAGGTTTGCGGCATCGGCCTTATCAGCCTTATCGGCCTCGACGCCGAGTTTTTTTAAAAGGCCGCAAAATACCCGGCGCCATTTTTGGGAATCCGTAAAAGGTTCGCAGTCGGTCCGCGCAACGAACGAATAGGTGATTTCATCATGGTGATAAACGGCGCCGCCCCCGCTTATGCGGCGTACCGCGTCCAGCCCTAGTTCGCGGCACGCGCCGACGTCGATTTCTTGCCACTTCTGCCTGCGGCCAAGCGAAACAGCCGCTGGCGACCATCCGTAAAGCCTTAATGTGGCGGAAACGGGACTTCCAGCGGCGCACTCGAACAACGATTCGTCAACGGCCATGTTGCGGAAGGCGCTGGATGCGCCGTCGAGAATCAGCCTGCATTTATCCATATAGAAGGGTGGATAACAAAAAGATCACAGCGAAAGTTTTTCCTTAAACGAATTTTCGTAAATGTCTTCGAGGCCGGAAAGTTTTTCGCAAATAACCGTTTTGCCGTTTACCTTTATTTCAAAAACGTTTTTTATAACTTTGCCGATTTCCCTGAACGGTATCCCGGCCTCGTCCAGAACATCCACGACCTCGCTTTCCTTTTCCGGCGATACGCTAATAAGCGCGCGCGACTGCGATTCGCTGAAAAGGAATACGTCGTCCCGAAGGCCCGTAGTGATATCGACGGCGCACCCAAGTCCGCCGCCCGAAAGGCCGCATTCCGCCGCCGCGATAGCAAGGCCGCCTTCGGAGAGGTCGTGCGCGCTTTTAACGATTCTTCTTTTTGAAAGTTCCTGCAACACGTCAATAAGAACTTTTTCCTTGTAAAGGTTGATCACCGGCGGTTTGCCGCCGTCCTTGCCGTGAACGGTATTAAGGTATTCGCTTGCGCCGATTTCATCTCTCGTTTCGCCTAAAAGGATTATCGTATCGCCTTCGTTTTGGAAGAAAGAAGGCACGGCGCATTCAACGTCTTCGATCAGCCCCACGACGCCGATCATCGGCGTGGGATAGATCGCGTCGCCGCCCGTCTGGTTGTAGAAGCTCACGTTACCGCTTACTATCGGCGTTTCGAGCACACGGCACGCCTCGGCTATCCCGTCAACCGACTTTGCGAACTGCCACATTATTTCCGGGTTTTCGGGCGAACCGAAATTCAGGCAGTCGGTGGCGCCCAGGGGTTTTGCGCCCGCGCATGCGACGTTGCGCGCGCATTCGGCCAGGGCTATCGCGCCGCCGGTATAGGGGTCGAGATAAACGTAGCGTTCGTTGCATCCGCTCGATACCGCGATGGCGCGTTTCGTGCCCTTAATGCGCATCACGGCCGCGTCATGGCCGGGGCCGAAGACGGTATCCGTGCCGACCATCGAATCGTACTGTTCGGTTATCCATCTCTTGGAGTTAAGGTTGAGCGAGGCGAGCAGCTTTAAAAAACTTTCCTTTATATCGGACTTTGGCAGCTCGTTCGATTTTATTTCGGATACCTTTTTAAGGTACTCCGGCTCTTTTATAGGCCGTTCGTATTTCGGGGCGGCGTCCACGCACGCGGCCACGGGGATATCGGCAACCGGCTCGCCGTGGAAAAAAAGTTTTACGTTGTTGCCTTCGGTAACTTCGCCTATCGTTACCGCCTCCAGGTCCCATTTTTCGAGTATCTCAAATATGCGCTTTTCGTTTTCCGGCCTTGCCACCAATAGCATGCGCTCCTGCGATTCGGAAATCATAATTTCATACGGCGTCATGCCTTCCTCGCGCGTCGGCGCTTTGTCGAGATTTATCAAAAGGCCGCTGTCTCCGCGCGAAGCCATCTCGAACGACGACGACGTAAGCCCCGCCGCGCCCATGTCCTGTATGCCCTCGACGAGGGATTTGTCGAATATCTCGAGGCACGCTTCTAAAAGGAGTTTTTCGGTAAATGGATCGCCCACCTGCACGGTGGGGCGTTTTTCTTCGGATTCTTCCTCGAACGTATCCGAGGCCATCACCGCGCCGCCGATGCCGTCGCGCCCCGTTTTTGAGCCGATATATATCACCTTGTTGCCGACGCCCGAAGCCTTGCCGTAAAAGAGCTTGTCCTTTTTTGCGATGCCGACGGTCATGGCGTTCACGAGGTTGTTGCCGTTGTAGCATTCGTGAAACCGCGTCTCGCCGCCCGTTGTCGGTACGCCGATGCAATTGCCGTAAAGCGATATTCCGCGCACCACGCCGTTAACTAGGTAGGTCGTGCGCTCGTGCTCCGGCGCGCCGAAGCGCAGGCAGTCTAACGAAGCCACCGGCCGCGCCCCCATGGTGAAGACGTCGCGCAATATTCCGCCGACTCCGGTAGCCGCGCCCTGCACCGGTTCGAGGTACGAAGGGTGGTTGTGCGATTCCATCTTGAAGACGGCCGCAAGGCCATCGCCTATGTCCACAACGCCCGCGTTTTCGCCCGGCCCCTGGATGACGTGCGGCCCTTCGGTGGGGAAACGGCTCAGATGGACGCGTGAGCTTTTGTACGAGCAGTGCTCGCTCCACATCGCGGCGAAGATGCCGAGTTCGAGATGGTTGGGCATTCGGCCGAGGTGTTTTTGTATCTCCTTGAACTCATCTTCGCTCAGCCCGTGGCCGAGCGCCGTCTGCAAGTTAACTTCGGTTTCCATTGTTTTTTTTATTTTATTAAAGCAAGCATTATAACCGCGTTTTGGGCGTCCGTGCGGATTTCCCAATAACGCAAATTTTCCTTTATGATGGTTCAATGACGAAGCAGATCTTTTTCAGGATTGCTTCCGTATGCCTTGCTGTCTTTTTCGCGCTTATCGGGGCGGAAGGGGCGTTGAGGATCGGCGGCTATAACTACCGCAACGTTGTGGGAGACTACGAAGAAGGCGTGGGCTGGAGGTATCTGCCCAACCAGAAAGTTACTACAAAGGCTTTTTACGGCATCCCGACGACAGTTACCATAAACTCGCTCGGCTTTCGCGGCGGGGAGATAGGGCCCAAAGACAAGGGTAGGAGCAGGATACTCCTTCTGGGCGATTCGTTCACGCTTGGCTATGGAGTTTCGGACGGCGAGACGGTTCCCTTTTACCTTGAATCGTTACTGACAAAGAGCGGGCGCGGCGTAGAGGTGATTAACGGCGGTATAGGCGGCACGACGATTATTCAGCAAAAACGTCTTTACGAAAAGTACGGCGAAACGCTGGAACCGGACGAGGTGATCCTGCTTTTTTGCCTCAACGACCTTAAAGATATTCGGAATTTCGACAACGAAGCCTCCCTCCAGAAAAGGCACTCGGAGTTCGTGCGCGCCTTTAAAAGGATTTTCTATAACACCGCCATAGGCGATCTGGTAATGCGGGCAAGGCTTGGCTGGATAAGCCGCAGGGAAGCATTTATGAATACGCCGTCCCCGGCATATGCCGTGTCTTCTTCGGCATATGCCGCGTCGGAGCGGGCATATGCAAAGAAGCCAGACAAAAACCTGTTCGATATTTATTTAAAGGAGTTTTTGGAGCTTGCCGAAAAAACGGCGGCAACGAACCGGCCCTTGACGTTTGTCGTCCTCCCGCTTGGACCGCATCCCGACGATTACACCATTGCAGGGTGGTCGATAAAAAAGTTTACCGAAGAAATTTCCGCACGGCTTTCGGCGCAAACCGAGGGCGTCGGCGTAAAAGTTTTTGCGCTTTACGAAAAGTTTGGGGAAGAGATACGAAAAGACCTTTCATATCCCGACTGGCACTACAAACCCGAAGGCAACCGTGTGATAGCGGAAATTTTAAGGGATTACATTGTGGAGAAGCGGAGCGTTAAAACCAACTATTGATGTCGTATATCTAGTGTCCGCGTCCTTCTTCTTATCTTTTAGTGGGGCAGACAATCGTGTCTGCCGTTTGCCCAAAGGGCAAAGAAACCGGCGGCTTTTACAGCCGCTCGACCACCTAAAGGTGACAGGCAGGCAGGATTGCCTGTCCGCACCAATACGATATTCATTATGCTGGAGCCAATAATTAAACCGTTAGCGGCTTTATGTACACACCCGTCATGAACCTTCCGGTTTTTCCGCCTTCCTTGCGGTATGAATAGAAT
>JAZFVB010000086.1:0-12546 GCA_036447515.1 Nitrospinota bacterium | reverse complement strand
CCTCTTTAAGCCGTATTCTTTGGCCTTCTCGCGGCAGACGTTCGTTTCGCACCCTTTATTGAGGTCGTAAACGGTTACTTCGCACGAAGGGCACGACAGTGAATTTACCATCTCCACGGTTTCGTCGCACACGGGACATCCCGCCGTAAAAACCTCAACTATTCTTTTAGCCATTTTCTTCACCTCCTTTATCTATCTTTGTCAGTTTCAAAACTTTTGAGGATGGGGCAATCGGAAGTGGGCAGTTCCGCCACACAGCTTTCTATCAATCCTTTAAGCGCCCTCTTCATTGCGTTGAGCGTCTTCAGCTTGCTATCAATGTCGTTTAGCTTGGTCTGCGCCTTGCGCTTTACGTTTTCGCACAGCTTGCCTTTTCCCACGCGCAGTTTAAGGAGTTCCCCTATCTCCTCCAACGAAAAACCGAGTTGCTGGGCGTTTTTTATGAACCGTATTTTCTGCACGGATGATCGGTCGAAAATGCGGTAACCGGAGGGCATTCGATTTACCGGAGCGATCAGGTTTCGCCTTTCGTAATAACGGACCGTTTCAATTCCTATTCCGGCCTTTTTGGCAAGCGTTCCTATCGTCATGGTATCCATCGTCTTATTCCTTGGTTACAACTATAAACCCCGTACCATACTACAGAGTCAAGCGCTTTCTTGCGGCTCCAAAGGCTTGCGAACAAAGAGGTTTATAGATACAGCCCGAAAGCCGGTCTGGCTTGTTACGGTATTGGGCGGCGCTGGTTTCTAGCCGGTATGGGCGGCCAGCTTGTCTTTTACCAGCTTGATGGTCTGTTTTGGCAGGTATCCGTGCATCGAAAGAAAATCTTCAAGGCCGCTTAGCGTCTGGAGTTTTCTGGCCCTATCGATTTTCTCCTGGGTGACCGTCCCTTTAAGGATGAGCCATTCGCCCAGTCTCAAAACCGCCTTCTGCTGGCTATAGATGCGCGAGAAGACATCCCGCGTAATTATGTTAAGGTCTGTGAGAAGGCTCATCACATCCCGCCCTGATTCCTTTTGCTTTTTAAAAATCAGCTTTTTCTGATCTTCGCTGATGAAACCTTTACGCGCCAGGTCTTCACAGAACTCCAGGTGTGACTTCCTGTTTTCCTCTATGAATTCGTCAAGGTTCGCCTGACTAATATAGTTAAGCCTTATCAGGAGTTCGCCAAGATAGGCCTTGCCGATATCATCGCGCACATTAAGGAAATCCAAGTACGCGATAATTGCCTTGTCGGTTATCAGATTGTTCTTTAAAAGAACGCGCGCAAGGGTCTGCTCTTCTTCCTCAAGACGTTTTATATCTATCGTATCCATCACACCTTAATTCTAACAAAATTTTGCGTCCGATTCCAAATAACCGCCAAATAAAGCGGTGCGGAGCCGTTTAAAGGCTCCACACCTTGAATTGCAAAGTTCAGGTTACTTGTGCTCGAACAGAAGCTTGTTGATTTTGTGCCATGACTTATCAAGCTTTATCATCTCGTCATAGTTGAACATATACTTCTCGTCCGTCTTGGCGGTAAACGGATTCCCTTCGCCCTCGTGGCAATTTTTACAGATTTTCGAGTCGTCCTTTGGGAAGGTCTGGCCGGCCGCCTTAATTTCAGCCCTTGTATACAGGTTTTCGGGAGTATCCCCCTTTTCCTTGTGGATCATCCTGTACTCGCTTCCCGGCCCGTGGCACATTTCGCATCCCACGCCACGTAGCTTGGGGTCGCTTTCTTTATCTACGTAACCGCCCGGTTGATCGTACCCGGTGGTGTGGCACTTAAGGCACCTGTCGTCATCCGAGTAATCCTTTTTGTAGTCCAGCTTCAATTTAGGGTGAACCTTTGCCGCTTTCTTTATCGCCTTTTTTACCTGCTTGGACCGCTTTTTCTTCAGCAAGGTATTGAAGGCCTTGCCGTGCCGGCTCTGTTCCCAATCATCAAGGTTGGGCTTATGGCACTTGCATCCCAACGGACCTGTGAACTTCGGCCTTTTCGCCGCCGAGATGGAAGAATAGGCCAACACGAGAGAAAGTGAAATAACTAAACTTAAGACGAATTTTTTCATTAAGTATCCCTCCGAATTGAATTAAATAATCCTTTTTGAAACTTGCCGAACTTTACACAAGACTTACACCGCTCTTCGTTACTTTTCGGCATGAAAGGCCTGTCGCACGAAAGGCAAACTTTCATCTTCTTTTGGAATGCAATGCGCGGACCGGCCATGGCCGTCTGGACCGTGAACTTTTCATCGTAAGATATGGAGCCTTCGGGACACAGATCCGCACAGCCCCAGCACTTTAAGCAAGTCCTTGCCTGAAAGAAAATATCCGCCGACTCCGGCGTTTCCCTGCGGGAAAGCGCGCCAGTGGGGCAGTAGGTGGAGCACGCCATGCACGCGGTGCAGTTATCGTTTATCCGCAAGACGCGGAAGGGCGAACTCTTTTCGGTAAACTCCGGCCCGGGGGTCTTAAAAGGTTTTGCGATAACGTTAAGACTGCGCCTTTTGTGCGTAAGCGGAATCGCCGGCAGGTACCCGGATGCAATCTTAGGTTCTTCGTGCATTTCGCCGTCCCTCAGCGCTTCCCTGACAAGGGTCTTTCCTACATCCGTCAGAAAAGACCTTCGCGAAAAGCGCTCGCCTATAGGGGCCGTCTCTTCCTTTCCCGGTTCGGATTCGGTTACCTTGAAACTGACAGCGGCTTGGTTGTCCAGCGCCGCAAGGAGTCCGGCCGCGCGGCTTACGGAACGTTCTATAAGCTCCATCCCGTGCGTTATTCTGCACCCGCCGCACGGCGCCTCCAGCGAAACCGACTCCGCCCCTTCCAGAACGGCATCGGTGATCATCGTCTCGTTAAGCATCGAAAGGCATGGAAGTATTATGGCCTCCGCCTCATCGGCTTTGGAAGAAGCGGGGGAGAAATCGGAATAACGGCATCCGAAGGTAAGCTCAGGCGATTTTTCAATAGCAAAAAAGGCGGCATCGTAAACGACGCTGTCTTCGTGTCTTTTAAGCGTAAAGACGGAACTGGGGCATGCGGCGACGCATACGCCGCAACTTGAACATTTATCGGCGTTAAGTGCAATCTCTCCGCTGCTTTTAAAGCCGAGGCAATCGTCGGGACACGCCTCCATGCAAAGCCTGCACCCCTCAAAAGAGCTCCTTACGGAAATACACGCTTCCTGCCTTATTGAAATCGGACTTTCCGGCGGAGTGGACGCTCCGGGCCCGTCATTGCCCTTCATCTGGTCTTTCCGTGCGTTTTCCGCCGCTTCCCTTATCTCATCATCGTTTTCCATATCGCCAATCATTGCGCCGCGGACCTGCTGAGGCTTTCCGCCTCGTTATCCAGGAAGGCGCGTGTAAATTCAATTATTGACTGATAAAAGGGGTGCTTGACCCCTGAAATTATCTCATCCAGGTATTTTTCGAACCACTTCCCGAGGTTCTTTTCGAAAAACTCTTTTCTGGCAAACCCGAATTTTGCCGCATCGTCGGAATTATTTCCCTTCAAGGCTTTTACTTCTCCATCAATCAGAGATCCCATAAAGGAAAGCTGAAGGCCGAGATGATCGGGAAAAAGGTTCGGGTACTCTTTGCGGTATTCGAAGCCGTGCTCCTGATAAAAGGCCTCTGTCTTGTCCACGGCGTCCGCCATGTACCTGCCTTCTTCCAAAACCGACTGGTAAGGCGGCTTGCTGCCCGGCGCTATGAAAATCGCGGCGTACTCTGCCGCCAGAGATTCCAGAAAATCTTTATCGCTCAGGCCGGCGCCGCTCAGGTCCACCTCTATGCTCTTTAGTACGGCCGTCATTTCCTCCGAACGCAAGTCGCTCAGAAATCCGGCATCCACCTCTTCAAGGTAAATGCGCGCCAGAAAAAGGTAAACAGATTTTAGAGAGTCAAGGTCTTCCGTGGCCATATTCGTTGTTCCTTTTTTTAATTTCCTAACTTCTCACGTTAACGCATTTAGATTATAGAATTGTAGCATAAAAAACCCCCGAAGCCCTGCGGCTTCGGGGGTCTTAATAAGATGAATGGTAACCGACTTGTAAATCTATACCTTTACAGTCTTAAATCCGTCCTCCGGTACAATTAAGTCATCGGCAACCTTAGCAGTTCTTACCTTGATGGGTTTGGCCGGATGTCTATTGTTTGCATGCATCTTTTTGTGATTTGGTCCCCCCACGTTATAGGTAAGCGTCTCCTCATAAAACCCTATGGCCTTTTCGACACTGGCCTCTACCGTGCCATACTTGTCGCCGGATTTGGCCTTTTCAACGGTTACTACGCCGTCGTACCATCCCTCGCCCGCGCCGATAGGATCGGTGCAGATCGGCATTATGTCGTTGGGATGTACGCCCTTGTCGTTCCACCAGATGTGCTTCACATCCGGATCTTCCTTGGCGCCGAAATCGTCTCTTCTGCCCTTACCCGCCTGCGCGAACCTGCCTCCGGCCCAGTGGCCGACTGCCGTTGACACTGCTACGACATCGGGGTGTATCGATTCGGTAACGTTGGCTCTTGTAACCATGTAACCGACGCCCGAGGTTATCCTTATAAGATCGTTGTCCTTGATGCCCCTCGCCGCAGCAGTTTTGCTGTTGATCCACGCGGGGTTCTTGTGAACGATCTCGACTAATTGGGAAAGGTTGGCCGTACGCGACTGGCAATGCACGTTCCACTTGAAGGTGGTCATGACCAGCTTGCCCGTGCCGCCGCCTACGATCTTCCTGCCGCCCTTAAAGTGCCACGGATGCAGCTTGAAGCTCGGCATACCGTCAAATCCATGCTCCGCCCACTCGTGCGACTCGATCTGAATCTTCCGGTCATGGGTCGGGAAACCCTTGCGTTTCCTGCCGAACACCTTTACGCCTTTGGGGTCTTCCTTCATGTGGAGACCGTACTCAGGTTTAACCTTCTTGCCGTTCTTGTAGTACTCGTAGTCGTTGGAGTTGAGCTTGCCGTAATTCGGATAT
Organism: Nitrospinota bacterium; assembly: GCA_036447515.1. GTDB lineage: Bacteria > Nitrospinota_A > UBA7883 > JACRGQ01 > JACRGQ01 > JAZFVB01. Next base: position 7,574 of record JAZFVB010000086.1, on the reverse strand, counting down.
ACGCCGTGCTTCTTCATGTAATTCCATCCGCCGACTTCCTTGAGTCCCGAAACGTTGTCGAACGTCTTCTTCATGAAGGCCTCTTCATCGCCGTATGCGAAATACTTCTTCACGCCGAGGCTTCCGTCCGGATCGACCTTCTTGGACAGTAGCCTGATGATTTTCCTGAACTCCATCGACTCGCCGAGCGATTTTACTACCGGCTGCCGGATGCCTACCCATGGCAGGAGATCGCTTGGCATGTTTTCCGGGTCGTGCCTTTCGAAGAACGTCGAATCCGGAAGAATAATGTCGGCCGTCTCGCACGTCTCGCTCATAGTCGTCGTTACGGAGACCCTAAACGGAATCAGGCTTTCGTCTAGGTACATCTTTCTCCACACGTGAGCCGACGGATATGCGTAAGCCGGATTATCCACGTAATCCATCCATACCGCGACCTTCGCCTGTCCTTTAATGACGAGGAAAGGTGCGTGGCTGCTGACGTGGTGGCCGGCCAGCGGATAGTTGGGCGGCGAGCTAAGTACGCTGTGCCCCTTTGGTTTGGACGGAAACGGATCTACATTGTCCCATCCCATGCCGCGAGGCAGGCAGTAACCGCCTTTCGTTTCGATGTTGCCGGTGATAATAGACAGCAACATCGTCGACCTCTCATTGTATGAACCATAAAGGTGCATGCACGGGCCGCGATAGGTGTACGTGGTGGCCGGATGGACAGATGCGAACTCTATGGCCAGCCGTTTAATGTCCGCCGCCGATACGCCGCTGTACTTTTCGGCCATTGCCGGCGTGAACTGCTTGAGGTGATTCTTGAGATCCTTCACGCTGACGTTCGTCCAGTTGTTGATGAACAGCCCGTCGTAGAGGCCTTCCTGCATGATTACATTGGACATCGCAAGGGCTATTATGCCGTCGCTGCCCGGGAATACAGGGTGCCATTCGCTTGATTTCGCCGCGGTGTTGGAAAGCCGCACGTCAAAGGTAACCATTTTCGCATTGTTGGTTGCCAGCCCGTCCATTATCCTCTGTGCGTACGGATTATGGAAATAGGCCGCTTCAAGAATGTTGGAGCCGAAGTTCAAGATGTACTTCGTGTTGCGGAAATCGGGAACTTCAATGTCCGGGCCCCAAGTGGCTTCCATGCCGGCCTTTTTGGACGACTCGCAAATATTGGTGTGGTTAAGGATCGCACCCGAGCCGAGGGCATGCTGCCAGCGCTTTACGAATCCCATAGTCCTGTTTCGGCCGTATTTGAAAACCAGCTCGTTGCGGTCTTTTCCGCTCTTCATGTGCTCACGGTACTTGGCGGCAACGGTGTCCAGCGCCTCGTCCCACGAAATCCTCTTCCACTTTCCGGAGCCTCGCGCGCCGACCCTTTTAAGCGGGTGGAGTATTCTTTCCGGATCGTAAACGTGCTGCCATCCCGCGTTGCCTTTAGCGCAAAGCTTGCCCCTGTTGCCGGCGTGCTGCGGGTTGCCTTCCAGTTTTACGATCTTTCCGTTTTCAACGTAGGCGATTCCGCCGTCCTCTATATTGCATGTAAGGCAGGTGAACGGAACCTTCTTCCTGTCACCGCCTTTCTTGTTAACGCTCCTACCGCCCACCGCAAGTTCCATTGCATGCAGGGGTTTGCCAGTAGCCGCCATGGCCGCGCCAGTGACAGCGCCGAATTTTAAAAATTTCCGTCTGTTAAATCTCATATTTTATCCCCTCCAGTTAAGACTGTTGCATGCTATATTTGCCGGTATTGAAATCGTTAGCGTCGATTTCCCGGAAGCCTTCGGTTTGATGCGTGAAAAATTCATCCAGGCCTATGTAATAAACACCCGGGCATTTTTCCTGCGGTTTCACCCTCTGAGTGGAGTGCTGGGACATGAGTTTGCTGACTTCGCTGTTGGAATCGTTTGCATCCCCGAACACCCTGGCTTTGCCGAGGCATGTCTGAACGCATGCGGGCATCAGCCCGGCGTCGACGCGATGAGCACAGAAGTCGCACTTGTCCGGCAGGCCGGTTTCCTTGTCGCGGGAAATGGCCTCAAGCGGGCAGGCCTCCACAGCCGCCGTTTCGTACTTGCCGTCCTTGCCCTTTTTTGCCTTCGCCTGGTCGAAAGCAACAATGCCGTCAGGGCGCTTCCAGAACATTGCGCCGCCGTATTTCTTGGAGGCTTTCGCACAGTTCGCGCACTGGTTGCAAAGCGTTGGGAAGAAATAACGCTTCGCTCTGGGGTATTTCCCCTTCTCCATCATGCGCACCTGGGTTCGCCACCTTCCTATGCCCACCTTGTTTTCGGTCTTGCATGCAGTGGTGCAGGACTGACATCCAATGCATCTCCGGAGATCAATGACCATTATCAGCTGTTTTGCCATAAATATTCCCCTCTTATAAAAAGTGTTTTTAAACAAACCTTACCCGTAATTGAACATTATGATGAACCTCTATCGCTCTATTTGTAATCTATAGAGCAAACTTGGTGCCTTTTAGGACAGAACCTCGCTTTCGGAACAAAGCCTCGTTTGATTATCTAATTTCTTTAAAAACACTTAGTTATGCGGCACTCGATTATCCATCTTTCATTTTTGCTATAAAATATTCCCGAAATTCTTAATAGCATGGAACATGTGCGCTCCAATTCGGAGCTTCACCCCAAACGATATATCAAGTGATGAAAAATTTCCCGTTTTACAGTAGTTTCAAGCGCAAATTTGTGTGCTATAATCGAACACGAAATTTTAGAAGGGGGCTATCAAAAACTCCTATTTTGTAGAAATAAGAGGGTATTTAAGAGTTCTAAGGAGGGAAGGGAGAGCAATGAAATTAAAATTTTATGTAAATTCAACCTTATTCTTTATTTTGTCTTTTTTCCTGCTTTTCCCATTATCCGGCGCGTCGGGATTTGAGCTAAGCAGGCTCCGCGTGGGCATTACCGCGGTTACGATCCAGGAGGAAATAAACCTTAACCAAAGGCTATTCGAGCTGATAAGCGAAAAGCTGGGCATGCCCGTCGAAATCGTTTATAGGAGCAGTTATAAGAAAATCAGCCTTTTGCTTAAAAACGGATCGGTTGATATCGGCTACGTCTGCGGCCTGCCCTACGTTCTCGATCACGACGAATTCGGGCTGGAACTTTTGGCCGCGCCGCTAGTCAAGGGAAAGCCCCTTTACCAGTCCTATATCATCGTTCCGAAAAACAGCCCCGTAAAGTCTTTGGAAGAGCTTAGGGGAAAAACATTCGCCTTTTCGGACCCTCTTTCCAATTCAGGCATGCTGGTTCCCTATTCTAAATTAAGCCTTATCGGCGAAACACCTGAAACTTTTTTCAAAAAGTATTTCTTTTCGTATGGACATGCAAATTCCATTGAGGCCGTGGCCCTAAACCTGGCCGACGGCGCCTCGGTGGACAGTTACGTGTACAATCTTGCCATAAAGACAAATCCGGATGTAACTTCGAAGACAAGGATAATAGACAAATCCGACTTCATGCCGATTACGCCGCTGGTAATGCGCCCAACCCTCCCCAAAGACATAAAACTCAAGCTAAAAGAAGTAATCCTGAACCTGCACTCGTCCGAAGAAGGGCGGAATGTGCTTCAATCCCTTGAAATCGACAGGTTCACGGAGATTAAAGATTCCGATTACAACTCAATAAGGAAGATGTTCCGAAGCGTATTCGGGGACGGGAAGCTGGTCAAGAGATGATTTCGCGATTTCTGAACTTTCTGCATACAAAATTTTCCGTAGGCATAAGGTTCAGCGCCCTTTTGTTTATCACCGTTTCGGTTACATCCGTATCCCTTGCATACCTTTTTTACAGAGAGGGCTTTGAAACGATGCACAGGGAACTCCTGCTGGACGGTTTCAGGATAACTACAAACCTTGCGGACAGAAACGCCGATTTTTTGATGCAGGACAATACGTGGGAGCTTTTCCAGTCCGTCAGGATCATCGTTAAAAGCTTTGCGCCGAAAGAAAATTCGATAAGCCCGCTGAAGTACGCCGCAATACTCGACAAAAACAACAGAATCGCGGCGCACTCAAACCCGAAAGATTTCCCGCTTATGGCTCCCTTCGAGATAAAGGGCATTAATAGAAAAGGATACGCCTTTAAAGAATACAATTCAGAAGTGGAAATACGCGTTGAAGTTCTTCCCGATGAGGAGGAGCTTTACCATTTCATAGCTCCCATAACGGTAAGGGCCGAAAGGGTCGGATCGGCGGTTGTAGGCATATCGGAGAAAAGGCTCATGGCCAAGATTACCGAAACGAGGGACAGGCTTATTGCAATAAGCATTATTCTTGTTTCTATATTCCTCCTTTTAGGATACTTTTTCACCGGACGCGTGCTGAAACCTTTAACAGGACTTTTAGGCAAACTTAAGAACCTGCCCCCGAAAATAACCGAAGGAATAGACTTAAACCTTGCAAAGGGCGACGAGATAAGCCAGTTCATTGAAGGTTTCGACGCCATAATCGACAGGTACGGCCAGGTAGTTGACGAGTTGAAGCTGGAAAAGGCGAAACTGGACGGCATACTTAACGGCATAAACGCCGGGATGATACTGCTGGATAGGAACCTCAACATTGAGTGGCAAAACAGGATATACACCCAGTGGTTCGGAAACCGTATCGCGAAAAACTGCCTCAAGATGTCAGGCGGCGACGAACCGCTGTGCGCCGGATGCTCCGTGGTGGACGTGTTCGTAAAAGAAGAGATTATTTCCAGCAAAATGAAAAAACGCACCTTAAATAATGAAGAGGAGAGGACCTTCAACATGATTGGAGCGCCCCTGCATGACGACACAGGAACCGTAACCGGCGCGCTTGTGCTTGCAGTCGATATTACACAGCTCGTTCAGCTGGAAGACGAAGTAAAGAAAAACGAGCGCCTGGCGATCATGGGCCAGATGGCCGCCGCGTTTTCGCACGAGATAAGAAATCCGATGGGCGCGTTAATAACAGCCCTTCAGATAATAATCAAGGAGAACGGCAAGAGCACACAAGACCAGAAAGAAAAACTGCTCTCCGTAATTAGGCGCGAAACGGACAGGCTAAACGCCATACTCACGGACTTCTTAAGCTTTACACATACAAAAACCCCGAACATTCAGTCGTGCGACATAAACCTGATTGTAGGTGAAGTAATGGACGTTCTCTCACAACAGCGCGAACACGAGACAAGCCTTACAATAGAAAAAAATCTCCGCCGAGACCTTCCGCCGGCGCTTGCGGACAGCGACATGTTAAAGCAGGTCATATGGAACCTGGCCCTTAACGGCCTGGACGCGATGAAAGAAAAAGGTGGGACGCTTTATGTCAATACGAACATTGAAAACGGATGCATGGCGCTCCGGATAAAGGATACGGGCGAGGGCATGAACGCCGAAGCCCTTAATAACTGCTTCGAACCTTTCTATACTAGAAAATCTGGCGGAACCGGCCTTGGGCTGGCAATTGCAAAAAAGATTATTCGCCAGCATAAAGGTGAAATAAAAGTTAAAAGCGAACCGGGACGCGGAACGGAATTCTGCGTATTAATCCCGCATAATTATTTAAGTTAAAACACCATAGGGGAAATTATGGACCAGATACTTATAGTCGACGATGAGCCGTCGATAAGAATGACACTGCAAATACTCCTTGAAAACGAAGGATACGAAACCGACCTTGCGACCGGCGTCGAACAGGCGCTTGGAATGATGAACAAAAATATCTACGACGTGGTGATAACCGACCTTCGCCTCGGAAACGGCGACGGAACCGGAATAATCGAACATGTAAAAGCAAACCATATTAAATCCGAGGTGATCGTCCTTACGGCATACGGTTCGATACAGTCCGCCGTTGACGCAATGAAAATGGGAGCTTTCGAATACGTCACCAAACCGATAGATTCCGACAAGTTCCTGTTGACCATATCGAAGGCCATTGAGCATAAAAACCTTTTAGGACAGATAAACGTATTCCGCAAAGAGTTCGGCAGGAAATACAACTTTCAAAACATACTCGGCAAAAGCGAAAAAATACGCGCTGTGCTCGACGTTGTGCAACGGATCGCGCAAACGGACGTATCGGTCCTTATTAACGGCGAAAGCGGCACCGGCAAGGAATTGATCGCCAAGGCGATACACAGCAACAGCCTGCGCTCAAAGGGGTCGCTTGTTGTGATCAACTGCAGTGGGATAAACGAATATCTGCTGGAAAGCGAGCTTTTCGGCCACATCAAGGGATCGTTCACCGGCGCCGTGTCCAACAGGACGGGGATGATGGAGGAAGCCGTGGGCGGTACGCTGTTCCTTGACGAAATAGGAACGATGCCCCTTGCGATTCAGTCCAAGCTATTGAGGGCGGTGCAGGAAAGGACTATTCAGCGCCTCGGCTCCAACAAGATCATAAAGATAGACTGCCGCATCATCTCGGCATCCAACAAGAACCTCGGCGACCTTGTAAAGGAAGGCTTGTTCAGGGAAGACCTCTATTACCGCCTGCGCGTGGTGGAACTGAACCTACCCCTGCTGAAGGAACGCAAGGGTGACATATTCTTGCTTGCCGAGGCGTTTCTCCAGAGATTCCAGAAAAATATGAACAGGGGCGTTAAAGGCTTTTCAAGGGAAGTGGAGGATTTTTTGCAAACACACTCTTGGCCGGGCAACGTGCGCGAACTTGAACACTGCATAGAAAGCGCGGTGGCGCTTAGCAGGGGAGACACCATAGAGATGGAAGACCTGCCGAAATCCATCACAGACGCGGACCGCGACCTGATAAGTTACGCGCGCGTGAAGAATATGTCACTTTACGACGTGGAACGCGAATACATATTGGAAACACTTAAGGGCAACGCATGGAACCAGAAGAAAACGGCGGAACTACTCGGCATCGGAAGAAACACGCTGTGGAGGAAAATAAAGGAGTATAACGTCACGGTGCCCGATTAGAACACGATAGAAACCGGCCGCAACTAAACCAATTGAACGACAAAGTATAGAATCTTAATATTCTCCCCCGGCGGAGTCTCCGACAGCGGACTCCGCCGTTCTTTTTTGTCGCCTACCCCGTCCTTGCGAAGCGGAAGGAGGGGAAGAGCGAAGCGAAGAGGAGGTTCTCCTTCGGTACCACAGCCGCCCTCGGCTGTGTCGCAGGCGAGGGCGCCTGCGCTACCAACCCCTCCGGCATGCGCGACGGGTATTCGAAAAAGAGATTATTTCGAGTTTTCCAGACTAACGAGCACCGCCGCTAAATACCGCTAACCGCCGCCCCTCTTGAAATGCCCCGACTTGCCGCCTTCCTTTTCAACAAGGACGATGTCGGATATCACCATCTCCTTGTCGAACGATTTGCACATGTCGTAAACGGTCAGCGCGGCAACGCTCACCGCGGCAAGCGCCTCCATCTCCACCCCGGTGGGGCCGTTCACCTTTACCTCGCTGCGGATGTCGATGCCTTCGTCCGTAACGTCGAATTGGATGTCGCAATAATCTATGCCCAGCGGATGGCACATCGGAATTAGCTCCGCCGTCTTTTTGGCGGCCATCACTCCGGCGATCCGCGCCGTGCCCAATACGTCGCCTTTCGGGTTCTTCTC
>JAZFVB010000085.1:0-7091 GCA_036447515.1 Nitrospinota bacterium | reverse complement strand
CCTTAATAATCAATGAGTTGAAGATTAATTAGTGCTAAAAATAAATAGTTTAAAAGTATTTTTTTCTTGACTTGGTTCCCTCCTTGTGTGATTATGTGGAACGGAATGTATTAAAGTAGGATAAAGTGTAAATATATGATTTTTGAACTGTCCGGTAACTATCCGGCAACGCTCGACGAAAAGGGGAGGATACACATCCCCTCGGACATAAAAACTATGCTAGGCGGCAATAAAATATTGAGACTCTCGGACTGGGGGGCGTGTCTTGTGGCCTATCCGGAAGAGTCGTTCAAAACGATGAGCGCAAGTCTCTTGGAGTTAAGGAAGGATAAGGAGAAGAGGAAAAAAGCCAACAGGATAATTTCGCAATTCTTCCTGTGCGCGATAAAAAACGGAAAGCTCCTCATTCCGCAACAGCTCCGCGAGGGTATTAAGCTGAACAAAAAAATCCAGGTCGTCGGAAACACCGATCACATCCAGATTTGGAACCAGCAGGACTGGGTAAAGCAGGAATCGGAATTCGGCAAGACGACCATTCAGGACGACTTGGATGAACTCGGACTCATGTGATGGAACGTTTTCGCATAAGCCGGTTCTGCTGGACGAAATCGTGTGCGCGCTCACGCCGCGCCGGGCAGGAACGTATCTCGACTGCACGTTGGGAGGCGGCGGCCACGCGGCCGCGATAATTGAAAAAGAGGGTAACGATGTCCACCTGATCGGAATGGATCGGGACGAAGTTGCCGTAGGGATTTGCCGTAAACGTTTGCAACCGTTAGGGGGTCAGGTTGAATTGCATTGTGAACGGTTTGAAAATATGAAAACGGTTCTCGCGGGCCGGATGGTCGACGGCATCGTCATGGACCTTGGGGTATCGTCGCTCGTTCTTGACGATCCCAAAAGGGGTTTTTCATTCCAGGCCGACGGTCCGCTGGACATGAGGATGGATCAAAGTCAACCCCTTACCGCCGCCGGGATCGTCAACACATGGGCGGCCAAAGACCTTGCGGATATGTTCAGAAAATACGGCGAAGAACGCAACGCAAAAAGAATTGCGGCCGCCATAGTAAGGAAAAGGGCCGAAAGCCCCATAGAGACGACGCTTCAGCTTTCCGGTATCGTGAAGTCGTCCTCTCCGTCCAAGGGATCGCGCATCCATCCCGCAACGAGGGTTTTTATGGCTCTCAGGATTGCCGTTAACGGTGAGCTTGAAGGTCTTGATGCATCGATTGACGCCGCGGTGGAACACCTTGTGCCCGGCGGCAGGCTTGCGGTCATCTCTTTTCACTCACTGGAGGACAGGATAGTAAAAAGGGCGTTTGCGCGGCTTACTAAGGGGTGCGTTTGCCCGCCGAAAATCCCTCAATGCGTATGCGGCAAAAAGCCCAGCGTGAAGCCGGTCAGCAAAAAGCCGGTTACGCCTTCAAATGATGAAGTAAGGGATAACCCGCGGGCTAGAAGCGCAAAGCTGCGCATTGTTGAAAGGCTGGCGGCATGAACGTTTTACCGACCTTTTCCCGCGAAAAGACCAAGGTGAAAGTGGCCGATATCGCCTATTACGCCTTCAGCATAATTTTCTTTTTGCTTGCCGTATTGATGTACACATATCCGTCAATTCAGACCGTTCAGCAGTTCTACAAGGAGCAGTCCTATCTCACCGAAGAGGCGGCGCTCAGGGAAATGCAGAACGTCCTTGTTCTCGAATACGAAAGGCTTATGTCGCCTTACGAAATGAAGGAGCGCGCCGGGAATATGGGCTTCATTAAACCGGAAGCGGAGCAGGTTATTTACGTAAAGAAAATGCGATGATGGAAAGCAAAATCCTTAAATATAAAAAGTTTAGACTTGCAATCCTTACATGCGGCATGCTCCTTTTCTTTGCCGTAATAATCGGAAGGAACTACTACATTCAGGTAGTCGATTACGAGCGCTACAGGAACTATTCGAAGAGGCAGTATTTCCAAAAAGTCCGCCTTAACCCGAAAAGGGGGAAGATACTCGACAGGAATCTAACGCCCCTTGCCATAACGGTTCCCGCAAAATCGGTTTACGCCTCTCCGCACAGGATTGAAGACAGGGAAAAAACGGCGGCCGTTATTTCCGGCGAACTGGAAATGGACAAGATGGAAATACTGAAAAAACTCAATAGCAACCGCAACTTCGTGTGGATAAAACGCAAAATTTCTCACGAAAGATTTACGGCCCTAAAGAAACGCAAGCTGGCCGGAGTTTCATTCCTGGACGAAGACAAGAGGTATTACCCTAAAAGATGGCTTGCCGCCAGGCTCATAGGGTTTAGCGGAATGGACAACCAGGGCCTTGCCGGAATCGAGTACCAGTATGACGACATCCTTAAAAGCAGGCCAATTGTGGTCATGGCAAAAAGGGATGCCTTGGGGAACATATATGGCTACATGGACGGCGTAAACCAGAGCGATCTGCAAGAGATTGTCATCACGATAGACTCGAACATACAGTTCCTTGTTGAAAAAATCCTTAAGGAGACATTCGAGCGGTACCAGGCAAAGGCCGCCATAGCCGTCGTGATGGATACAAGGACCGGCGAAATACTCGCGGCCGCCGAACAGCCGGAGTTCGATCCCAACGACTTTATTTCGTATCCGCCCACGCGGTACAAATCGCTCACGGTGACACAGGGCTACGAGCCAGGATCGACTTTCAAGGTCTTCGTTGCCGCGGCGGCCCTTGACAGGGGGTCGTCGAAGCCCGACGACAAATTCGATACGGGCAAGGGGTTCATAATGGTCGGCGAAAATACGATAAAGGAGGCGTCCGGCAAAGGGTACGGCGTGCTGACCTTTCGCGAGATAATTTCCAAGTCCTCCAACGTCGGCATAATTATGCTGGCGCAAAAGCTTGGAGACGAAGAGTTCTATTACTACATCAAGAGACTCGGCTTCGGCGCCAAGACAGGCGTGGACATTCCCGGCGAGGCAACCGGCCTTGTGCGCGAATTCAAGAAGTGGTCGATACTTTCACTGCCGTCGATGTCGTACGGGCAGGAACTCGCCGTTACGCCGATACAGATGGTCACGGCGCTTTCGGTTCTGGGTAACGGCGGAATGTCCGTTACACCTCATATTTTGAAACAGGTGATAAGCGCGGGGAAGGTGGTTAGGGAGTTCCGTGCGCCTGCGCCCAAAAGGATAATCTCCGAAAAGGCGGCAAGGGAGACGGTAAATATGATGCGCCTGGCCGTAACGAATGGCACCGGCCGCAGGGCATATATAAAGGAATACGACATTGCGGGGAAAACGGGAACCGCGCAGAAGTTCGATAAGGAGCTTGCCATGTATTCGAAAGACAAGTTCCTTTCGTCGTTCATGGCGCTTTTCCCGTCGGACAACCCGCGGTTTTCTGTTCTTGTGATGATTGACGAACCGTCGGGCGCAGGATGGGGCGGTGAGGTGGCTACCCCTGTCGCAAGGGACATCGTTGTTGAAATGGCGCGATACCTCGGAATACCCCCTAACGGACATACCCGGTACGAGGTTGACTGGAACAAGCTGGAAAAAAACTTCCTCCCGCCCAAAGCGCCCGTGAAAGCGGAAAAAGACGACGGTGTAAAAGGCATTACCCGAAAAACCGTGGAAAACATAACCGGATCGCCGACCGGGTCAATGGAAAGGCTTCTATGATCGTGAAAGACGCGGTGCACATTTCGGCGCTATTTGAAAAATACGCGGCGTCATTGCAAGACGTTGCCGTAACTTCCATCGAGTACGATTCGCGAAAGGCGATAAAAGGCTGCTGCTTCGTCGCGGTAAAGGGCCTTGCGGTGGACGGGCACGACTTCATCGACGATGCGGCCAAAAAAGGCGCCGCGCTCATAGTTGCCGAGCGCGCCCCAAAACCGCCGCAAGACGGCGTTGCGGTTGTGATAGTGGAAAATACGCGCATGGAGCTGGCCAGGCTTTCGGACGCCTTTTACGGCCATCCTTCAAGGGAGCTTGGGGTTATAGGCGTAACCGGAACCAACGGCAAAACCACGGTCGCCTATATGCTGCAAAAGATTCTCAATACCGCCGGATACAATACGTCGCGCTTCGGAACGGTAGATTACAACTTCCCGGACGCTACGCTGAGCGCTCCCAACACGACGCCGGAATCGGCCGACCTGCACAAACTTTTCGCAAAAGCGACCCGCTACGAAAACCCCAGGGCAGTGATCGAAGTGAGTTCCCACGGCCTTTGGCTTGGAAGGCTGGAGCGCACCCGGTTTAAGGGAGTGGTCTTAACAAACGTCACGCAGGATCACCTCGATTTTCACCCGACAATGGATGAATACATCGGCGTGAAAAAAATGCTCTTTACCGATTTCGATTACGAATACGCCGTAATTAACCGCGACGATCCGGTGGGCGAAAACCTCCTTGGGCAAAAGCTGGGCGGCGCCGTTTTGTCGTACGGGTTTTCTGAAAAATCCGACGTGCGCATCACGGAATACCTTACCTGCTTCAACGGCGGCCAGGCTCTCCTTAAAACTCCGATAGGGGATGTGGAGATGAGGATAAACATTCCCGGCGGATTCAACATTCAAAACGCCGCGGCATCGGTTGCGGCCGGCATTGCCGAAGGGCTGGATGCCGATGTGATCCGGCAGGGGCTTTCCGACCTCGAAAGCGTTCCGGGCAGGTTCGAAAAGGTCGACCGCGGCCAGGATTTCGCCGTGATAGTGGATTATGCGCACACCGACAACGCCCTCCTGAACGTCCTTAAAGCCGCCGGTGAAATGACAAAAAACAGGCTCATCTGCCTTTTCGGATGCGGCGGCGACCGTGACAAGGGAAAGCGCAAATTGATGGGAAAGGCGGCGGACTCGGTGGCCGACCTTATCGTTATCACCTCCGATAACCCGCGCAACGAAGACCCGCAAAGCATCATCGAAGACATTTTGGAAGGCATTCCGCAAAAAAGCGGGCATAAGGTTAAGGTTCTGCCGATGCGCGGGGAAGCCATCAAGTACGCGGTGGGGATGGCGCAAAGCGGAGATACGGTGGTAATCGCCGGAAAAGGGCATGAGGATTACCAGGTTATAGGATCGGAAAGAATTCATTTCGACGACCGCGAGATGGCGGCAAAGGCTTTAGAGGAGATGCGTTAAGTGCTTTATAACCTCCTGTACCCGTTAAGCGACCAGTACGGCGTCCTTAACGTATTCCGGTATATTACCTTCCGCACGACTTACGCCATAATAACCGCGCTTGTCCTTGCGTTCATACTCGGTCCGCCCCTCATTCGATATCTAACGCGAAAGAACTTCGGCGAAAAGATAAACGGACACCTGCCGGGACACGCGCCCAAGGCAGGCACGCCCACTATGGGCGGAGTGCTGCTGATTCTCTCGCTACTTGTCCCGACCCTCCTTTGGGCCGACCTGACGAGCGGCATCGTGTGGGTGGCGGTTCTTTCGGTAATACTTTACGGAGGCATCGGCCTTTTGGACGACATTATAAAACTTAAAAATAGCGAAGGGCTTTCCGTCAAGGCGAAGCTGGCCCTGCAGATAGCCGCCGCCATTCCGATATTGTGGGTGGCTTCGGGCATTACGGGTTTTGACGGCGAATTTACGAAATTGCAGATTCCGTTTTTCAAGAACGTCCGGCCCGACCTCGGCGTATTCTACTTTGTTTTCGCGGTACTCGTAATAGTCGGCGCCTCGAACGCCGTGAACCTTACCGACGGCTTGGACGGCCTTGCAATCGGTCCCATAATTATCTCCTTTGCCGCTTACGCTTTCATAAGTTACGTCAGCGGCCACGGTAAATTTGCCGGTTACCTGCAAATTCCTTTTATTAAAGGTCTCGGCGAACTTACAGTGATTTGCGGCGCGGCGGTGGGGGCGTCGCTGGGCTTTTTATGGTTCAACTCGTACCCCGCGCAGATTTTCATGGGCAACACCGGATCGACGGCAATGGGCGCGCTACTGGGAGTGGTCGCCATTCTTACAAAGCACGAAATAATACTGATTCTCGTGGGCGGAATTTTCGTGGTGGAGGCGCTATCGGTGATTATTCAGGTCGGCTATTTCAAAATGACCGGCAAACGTGTCTTTTTAATGGCGCCTTTGCACCATCACTACGAGAAAAAAGGTTGGTCGGAACCCAAGGTGATAATCAGGTTTTGGATAATCGCCATACTGTTGGCGCTTATTAGTCTTAGCACACTCAAATTGAGGTGAAATTTGAAGGGCAAGATTTGAAGGGTAAAAAGGTTTTGGTTGTGGGGCTTGGCAGGACGGGTATTGCCGCCGCAAAAAGGCTGCATGAAGCCGGCGCGGAGGCGGCCATAACCGACGCCAGGCCGGAAAGCGAACTTTCGGAAGCTGTAAACGCGCTACCGTCATCGGTTAAAACTTTCCTCGGCGGGCACACGGAAGCGATGAACCAAAGCTTCGACCTTGTAGTTACTTCGCCCGGCGTTCCGTGGAAGAGCGTCATTCTGGAGCATTTCCGAAATGCGGGAACGGAAACGATCAGCGAGATAGAGCTGGCATACCGCCTTTCAAGGGCCGGATGGATTGCCGTTACGGGCACCAACGGCAAAACGACAACAACATCGATAATAGGCGCGATGTTAAACGAAGCCGGCATAAAGAACACCGTGTGCGGCAACATCGGCAACCCCGCTATAGGGGAAGACGCTATCTTCGACGGAGACGCCACAATCGTAGCCGAGATAAGCTCCTTCCAGCTTGAAGGCGTTTCGGAGTTCAGGCCGCGGATAGCCGCCCTCCTTAACATAGCGCCCGACCATCTGGACAGGCACGGAACGATGGAGGAATACACCAACCTTAAACTGCGCGTATTTGCGCGGCAGTCGAAGGACGATATTGCGGTAATTAACATCGACGACGCCGCCGTTGCGGGACTTTCGGGAAAAATTGCGTCGCGCATATTCGGATTCAGCGTTCACGGCAAGCCCGGAAACGGAGCTTTTGTCGAGGACGGAACAATCAAGGTTTCGGGGGAAAGGGGATGCGTTGCGCTGGGTAACGCTGGCGATCTCAAGGTTCTCGGACTTCCCAATTTGGAAAACGCCCTTGCTGCTTGCGCCGTGGCACATTGTGC
>JAZFVB010000084.1:0-2127 GCA_036447515.1 Nitrospinota bacterium | reverse complement strand
GCGATGGAAAGCGCGGGCGCGGCGGAAGTGATCAAGGACGGCGAACTCAGCGGCGGAACCCTTTTCGAAAAGATAAAAGCTATCGCTACCGACGTGGAAAAACTTTCGCGCATGTCGGCAAACGCCCGCGAGGCGGCAAAGGTCGACGCGGTTAAAATCATTTCGACGGACATTCTCAAACTCATGGAGGCGTCATGGGCCTGACAAAACCGAGGCGCATACATTTTGTCGGCATAGGCGGGTCCGGCATGAGCGGCATTGCCGAAATACTTATAAACATGGGCCACAAGGTGCAGGGTTCAGACCTTGTTTCGTCCGATGCCGTAAAGCACCTCCAAGGCCTCGGCGCGTCTATTTTTATCGGTCATGACGGCGGCAACGTCGGCGAGGCGGAGGTAGTGGTGATTTCCTCCGCCGTCGGTGTGGATAACCCGGAGGTTATCGCGGCACGAGAAAAGAAAATCCCCGTCATCCCGCGCGCCGAGATGCTTGGCGAACTGATGAGGATGAAAGAAGGGATCGCCGTTGCCGGCGCCCACGGCAAAACCACCGCTTCCACCTTCCTTGCCACGATACTCGCGGAGGCCGGGCTCGACCCGACCGTTATCATCGGCGGGCGGGTAAAAAGGTTCGGTTCCGGCGCAAGGCTGGGCAAGGGCGAATACCTGGTGGCGGAAGCCGACGAAAGCGACGGGTCGTTCCTTACGCTCAATCCCACGATAGCGGTAATAACGAACATCGACGCAGAACACCTGGACTATTTCGGAACGAAAGAAAACATAGAGGCGGCGTTCTTCAAGTTTTGCGACGCCGTTCCGTTTTTCGGCGCGACCATAGCCTGCGGCGACGATCCGGTGCTCCGCTCGTTCGCGCCGCGAATGAACAAGAAGTTCCTTACTTACGGTTTTTCGAAAGACTGCGACCTTGTCGTGCACGACTACAAGGCAACGGGGTTTGGTTCGACTTTTCGCGTTTCGGACGCAAGCGGCGAGCTGGGCATCGTTGAGTTCCGTCTGCCGGGCCGGCATATGGCGCTTAACGCCCTTGCGGCCATTCAGACAGCCCTCTTTCTGGGCGTGGGGTTCGATGCGGCCGCCAAGGCGCTGAACAGTTTCGGCGGCATTGCGCGCCGCTCCGAAATCAAGGGAGAGAAAAATGGAGCTCTTGTGATAGACGACTACGGCCACCATCCCAACGAAATCCGCGCCACGGTAAGGAGTATCCGCGAAAGCTGCGGGGAGCGAAGGATAATCACCCTGTTCCAGCCTCACCGCTATTCCCGCACGCGCGACTGCCTGAAGGAGTTCTTTTCGGCTTTTGACGATACGGACTACCTCCTCCTTACGCCTATCTATCCGGCGGGTGAAAAACCGATTGAGGGAATAAATTCGCGCCTCATATACGACGGCGTCAAGGCATCCGGCCATAAGAATGTTTTCCTTATCGAAACGGAAAACGAAGTACAGAAGTGGCTTAAAGAAAACCTGCGGGAAAACGACGTTCTGCTGACACTTGGAGCGGGCGACGTTTACCGCCAAGGCGAGAAATTTTTACAAAATGGCAATGGTTAAAAAAGATGAGTTTTTGCGAAACCACACGACGTTCAAAATCGGCGGGCCGGCAAAGCTTTTCATCGTGCCCGACACGGACGAAGAGCTTGCCCGGGCTATCGCGCAATATCCGAAAGCGTTCGTTATCGGCGGCGGCTCCAACCTCCTTGTATCCGACGAAGGGCTGGACGAGGTGATATCGATGAAAAACATAAAGGGATTTGAAATTTTGCCCCAAGCCGGAAAAGCGGCGGCCATTTCGGCCCTTGCGGGGTCGTCTTTTACCGCTCTTGTAAGGAAGGCGCACCGTGCGGAGTTATCGGGGCTGGAGTTCGCCTTCGGCATTCCCGGAACCGTCGGAGGCGCGGTACGGATGAACGCGGGCGCTTCGGGCGGGGAGGTGAAGGACTGCCTGGAGACCGTCACGATATTGCACGAGGGGCGTTTCAGGGAGTTATCGGCGGACGAGCTTAAGCTTTCGTACCGCTCAAGCTTACTGCCGCAAGGCGCAATCATAACCAAAGCCGTTTTCAGGCTGAACGAAGGCGGCAGGGACGAAATACTCGAAAAGATGAAG
>JAZFVB010000083.1:0-4001 GCA_036447515.1 Nitrospinota bacterium | reverse complement strand
AGCCTAACGCGACTTCGCCGGGATATCTTTTGTTGAAGTATTCAAGTATCGCAAGTTGTGCGTCGTGGTCCTGCACGCTGTCGTGCGTTTCGCCGAAGTACACTACCGGGTAACGGGAGAGGTATTCCATAAGCTCTTTTTCGCTTACCAGCTTTCCGGTTGAAAGGTGCAGTACCTTGCCGATTTCAAGAGAATCCAGGTTGACGTACGGCGATTTCATTTTTTCCTTAAGCGTGTCGGTTACACATCCGGCAAGGAGGAAGATAAACGCCAAAACAAAGGCACCTGACGCAAAACGCATTTAACCATCCGCAAAAAATATTAAAATTCAATTATCTTCCGAGTTACCAGCCGGGCTGATTTACAGGCTTAATATATCACAGCAATTGCGGATTTCAGTGAATTGCGATAGCGTGAGTGGTTACAAGCTGCATCTTCTGGCGTATGCCAAATACGAATTGCCGGCCGATTTTTCCTTGTTATGCCGATTGATAATGTCTATACTATGTTTAAACATCTGGCAGGTTGCTGAAAAAGTCCATCCGGGGCTTTTTCAGTTGCGGCTTGGTCGAAGTAAATTCGTCCAAGCCTTTCAAATTGCTTGGCTTTCAGCCTACGCAATTTGGGCAATCCTTCCATGGATTGCTTATCAGGCTGCTTTTTCAGCAGCCTGCTAGCGGGCATTTTGAAGGAGGATTTATGCGTGGAGTTATACAGAAATGGGGGAATAGCCTGGGGGTTCGCCTGCCGAAAAAACTTGCACAGGAGGTGGGTATAAACAACAAGTCCGGGGTGGATATCTCGGTAGATGACGGGAAAATACTCATAGAGCCGAAACAAACGCGAAAAAAATACAAGCTGAAAAATCTCCTTTCCAATATCTCCTCAAAAAATCTTCATAAAGAAACAGATTTTGGAGATATCGAAGGGCGTGAAATTTGGTAAGAGCCAAAAGATACATACCCGACCGCGGCGATCTGGTATGGCTTCAGTTTAATCCAAGCGCGGGGCACGAACAGGGCGGCAAACGACCGGCAATCGTCCTTTCTCCAAAAGAATACAACAGAAAAACAGGTCTCTTGATAGCTTGCCCCGTTAGCAGCCGTGCGAAAGGTTATCCGTTTGAGGTCGACCTACCGGAAGAAGGGAAGATAGCCGGAGTTGTCCTTTCAGATCATATAAAAAACCTCGACTGGAGGGCAAGAAAGGCGTCCTTTATCTGCAAAGCAGACCCGGGCGTAGTTGAAGAGGTATTGGGCAAATTTAATGCCTTGACCGATTAAAGGGAAGAAACGGAAGAATGAAAATATACATTTTAAACCCGCCATACGTTGACGATTTTTGCCGCAGCGCGAGGTGGGCCGCGAAATCCCGGGGCCGCGTGCAGCGCCATCCCGAATACCTGCTGATAGCCGCGGCGGTTCTGGAAAATGCCGGCCACGAAGTCAGGTTCACCGACGGCGCCGCCCAAAACCTCACGGAAGAAAACGTGGCGGCGCAAATTAAGGAATTCCTGCCGGATATGGCGGTATTCCACACCACCACGCCATCGATTGACAACGACATTTATTACGCCGCGCTTGCCAAAAAGTGGGGAGCGCCACTTACCGTTATGGTTGGCCCGCACGTTACCGCCGAACCGGAAGACACCCTGAACCGCGGCAAGGGCGCCGTGGACGTTATCGCGCGCGGCGAATACGATTTTATTCTGCGCGACCTTGCCGAGGGCGGAGACCTGAAAGACGTAAGGGGCGTCTCTTACCTTATCGACGGCGAAATATTCCACAACCCGGCGGCGGAATCGCCCGACGTTAACCTGCTTCCATTCCCCGCATGGCATCACGTTAAACCGGAATGGTACTCCGACGCGGGGAAACGCTTTCCTTTCCTTACGCTGATATCGGGCAGGGGTTGTTTCGGCGAGTGTACCTTCTGCCGCGACGTGCAGGTGATGTCCGGCAGGAAGATGCGGTTCCGCGATCCCGCCCTGGTAGTGGACGAAATGGAGCACGGCTACAAACTCTTCCCGCAAATAAAAGAGATAATGTTTGAAACGGACACTTTTACGGCCTCCGGAAAGCATATAAAAGGCGTGTGCGACGAAATACTCAAAAGAAACCTGAAAGCGACATGGAGTTGCAACGTAAGGGTGGATATAAAACCGGAGCTTTTAGGGCTTATGAAACGGGCCGGATGCCGGATGCTGATGGTCGGCTACGAATTCGGGACGCAGGAGGCCCTTGACGCCGTTAAAAAGGGAACCACGCTCGAACAGGCGCGCGAGTTTACAACAAATGCGCATGAACTCGGATTCACGATACACGGCTGCTTTATGATAGGCGCGCCGGGCGAAACCCAACAGAGCGCGCGCGCAACCATAGATTTCGCAAAGTCGCTGCCGCTGGATACGATACAAGTTTCGGGCATATGCGTTTATCCCGGAACCGAGATGTATGAATGGGCCAAACGGGAAGGATACCTTATCCCGAAAGACTGGCGGAAGTGGGTTGACGAAAATTACGAGCAGGTAACTTTGCTCGACTACCCGCAAATGAGCAAACGGGAAATAGACGAGGCCATAGACACCGGCCTTAAGGAATTCTACCTGCGCCCCGGACAGATGTTTTCGATGCTCAAGAATATTAAAAGCATCGACGACGTAAAAAGAAAACTCTACGGGCTGAAAAGTTTCGTGGATTATTTTTCGCCGAAGCGATAACCGCCATGCCGCATTCCGAACAAGCCGGTACAGCCAAAACGGACTCCGATAGCTGGGACCGCTTCTGGAGTAAAACATCGCCCGGCGCAAAACCAAGCTGGTCGAAAAAAAGAATCTGTAAAATACTTCAACGGTATGCGAAGCCGGACATAACGGCGCTGGATGCCGGATGCGGGAGCGGCTTTTTCAGCGCGTGGTTTTTGTCGAAGGACTGCATTGTCACATCGCTGGATTATTCCCAAACCGCGCTGGAGGCGGCGAGGGACGTTACGGGTGGCCGGTGCGCAAACTATATTAACGAGGATCTCGTAAGCCCTAAAAAGGCCGCTTTGCCGAAAAACTCCTTCGACCTGATATTTTCCGACGGACTCTTTGAGCACTTCGAAAAGGATCGGCAGGACGCCATATTTGCCAACATGAAAGTGATGCTTAAAAGCGGCGGTGTGATCGTCTCCTTCGTTCCGAACCTCTGGACGCCGTGGACTCTTTTGCGCCCGTTCCTCATGCCCGGAATTCACGAAAAACCCTTTACGCTCCACGCGCTGGAAAAACTCTACGCACGCAACGGTTGCGAGGTTATCGAGTCGGGCGGGGTAAACGTTTTACCGATTTCCCTGTCGCCCGATTCCCTTTTCGGCGCGCGGTTCGGGATGCTGGTTTACGCGGTGGGGAAGGCCGTCTGATGGCGGGCGGGAAGTTAAAAGTCGCGCTCGTATCGTCGCACGGCGGGCACCTGACGGAAATCATGGCGCTTAAGGAAATTTTCGAAAGCCACGATGTTTTTTACATCAGCTATTCCGGCACATCGTCAAGCGGGCTTAAACCGGCGTATTTCGTCGACCGCTATTTCAAAAACCCCGTTTCTTTCTTTACTATATGGTTCAGGCTGATCCGGATATTTTTTTTGGAAAGGCCGGACGTTGTTTTCTCGACGGGAGCGGAAATCGCCATTCCCGTTTTCTTCGTGGCAAAGCTTTTCGGCTGCAAGCTCATTTACGTAGAATGCTCCGCGCAAGTAACAAAACCCTCCATCACGGGCCGCATTGTTTACCCGATAACCGACCTCTTTCTG
This sequence comes from Nitrospinota bacterium, assembly GCA_036447515.1. Lineage (GTDB taxonomy): Bacteria > Nitrospinota_A > UBA7883 > JACRGQ01 > JACRGQ01 > JAZFVB01. The sequence goes on along the minus strand of JAZFVB010000083.1, from coordinate 210 downwards.
GTGCAGTGGGAATCACTTTTAAAAGAGTACGGTCCCAAAGCGGTCTATAAGGGCGGACTGATTTAACCTCAAGGCAAAAGGTGCCCGAAGCATCGGATTATTGACGCAGGGGCGAGTCAAGGGGCGGCGTAAGTGCTTGAAATATAACGATAATCAATTGGCACAGGAGTTGCAATTTATGGGGGTGAGGTGAAATATGAAATTGATTAA
>JAZFVB010000082.1:0-10158 GCA_036447515.1 Nitrospinota bacterium | reverse complement strand
GCCCGATATGGCAGGCCTTATGGAAATTGTCGGTCAATTTGACAAAGACCTTGAAGCCAAATTCCGGCATTTATACCCCTCCACAATCTTTGAACTTGGCAGTGTAATGGTAGCGCTGAAAAAGGTTTTTACAAGTCCGTCCAATCGTAAAATACTCAGCGCTCGGCTAGGAGAAACCGATCCGCACGAAGCCTATATGCCGAGACTTTTAAACTCAAGGAAGAATATTCTCGTCGCGAACAGCCTTCTTAAAAATAGCAAGATGGCAAGAATAAACCTTTTTCCTTTCATAAAGCTCGCCAATATTGAGCTTTCTTTCATCCTTTATGAACTTTCAATGAAACTATTTTCCCTCTATGGAAATGTCGACAAGAGAAGCTTGGCGAATATGCTGGATATTCAACTTATATTTAGGGAATATCACGATGTCAAAAGTTTGTGGCGTTCTTTTGGTATTTTCTTTGGTAGGAATGTGGTCCTGAACTTTCATTTAATGGAAGGTACAATAAAGATGCTTACCAAAAATACTGCGGTTAAGGACGAGTTATTAAGAAAGTTTCCCGATAAATAGACGCCAGCCTTGCATATATTGAGACTACATACTTACACTAGACCTTTGCCGTTAAAAAAGGATGTATATTTTTTATCAGTTTTAGCTATATGGTCGTCAAGCCATCCTATCAGGAATTTCGCGATTTCGGCATTATGTATTGACCCTTCCTCTCCATAATAAATCACGAAATCTACTAATTGGGACATAAGCTTATTGTGTTCAGATTTATGTTCTATTATTTCCGAATAGCCAAATTTCTCCATCGCATCCTCTTCTGACTTGAAATGCGAGGTAGCATAATCTACTAATTCGTCCAAGATTATAATAGTTTCTTCCTCATCACCTGCCTTAAATGCTTCAAAAATCCTATTTAAGAGGACGAAACAATCTTTGTGCTGTAGATCAAACTCTTCCACTCCCACCGCATAGCTTTCATTCCATTCTACAGGCATAAAAAAACCCCCTGAATGTTATTATTGATCTGATAACGTTGAAATATTATATACCATTTATTAATCGATTAGGCGAGCAATAAACCGAGCCGCCCACCGGCGACATGCTCCCAAGAATTTGTTAGCCACTTTAAAGTGGCAACAACGGCGGCAGAGCCGATAAATAAATTTTTTCATCAACCAATCCCCTCCTTTTCAAGGAGGGGACAAAGGGGTGGTTCTCCAAAAACCCGAGACGTTGCATCGCAACGCCTCTACGATAACCCCACCGGCGCTGTGCGCCACCAACCCTCTTGTCACCTTATAGGTAATGGAAAGGGGAGGATTTAGTTTTTGCAATTATCTTCGTGTTTGGAATAATCGTTATTCCGGTCTTGCAATGAACCCTTTAAGCATGTAAAAATAAATGTTCCAACATTTCTTAGAGGGAGGATAGCTTTTGAAGATACATGAGTATCAGGCCAAGGAGATACTTCGCAGATACGGCGTTCAGGCGCCGGAAGGCTTCGCCGCCGAATCGACTGACAACATAAGGGAATCGATCGACGGGCTGGGAGGCTACCCCGTTGTGGTAAAGGCCCAGATTCACGCCGGAGGGCGCGGCAAGGGAGGCGGCGTAAAGCTGGCCCATTCCGCCGACGAGGCTATCGAACACGCCGAATCGATACTCGGCATGACGCTCGTAACCCACCAGACGGGTCCGGAAGGACGGGTCGTCCAAAAAATCCTTATCGAGCAGGGATGCGGTATCGAGCGTGAGCTGTACGTCGGCATAGTGCTCGACCGCGCAACATCGAAAAACGTCATCATGGCATCCACCGAAGGCGGCGTGGAGATAGAAGTAGTGGCCGCCAAATCCCCGGAGAAGATACTTAAAGTCACCGTCGACCCCGCTGTCGGCCTGCAAGCATACCAGTGCAGGAACCTGGCGTTCGGGCTGGGTTTCCCGAAAGAGCTTATCGGCGAGTTTTCCAAATTCGTCATGCGGCTCTACGACGCGTACATAAAGGAAGACCTTTCGATGGCCGAGGTAAACCCCCTCGTGCAGACGAACGACGGAAAAATCCTGGCGCTCGACGCCAAGCTGGGCATAGACGACAACGCCCTTTACCGCCACAAGGACATAGTTGAATACCGCGACCTTAACGAAGAAGACCCGCTGGAAATAGAGGCCTCGAAGTACGACCTCAATTACATAAAGCTGGACGGCAACCTGGGATGCATGGTCAACGGCGCGGGGCTTGCCATGGCAACGATGGACATAATCAAGTATTCGGGCGGCGAACCCGCCAACTTCCTCGATGTCGGCGGCGGCGCGAGCGCGGAACAGATAGAAGAGGCGCTTAAGATAATCGTCGCCGACGAGCACGTTAAGGCGATTTTCATAAACATCTTCGGCGGCATCCTGCGGTGCGACCGGCTGGCAAACGGCGTGGTGGCCGCCGCCCAAAAGATGCAGATAGGCATCCCGATAGTAATCCGCATGGAAGGCACGAACGTCGAAGAGGGAAACAGAATTCTGAAGGAATCGGGACTGAACTTCATAATCGGGCACGGGATGCGCGACGGAGCCGAAAAGGCCGTCGCCGCTTTGAAAAAATAAGGGCGAAGGGATAAAGGCATGAGCGTACTTCTTGATAAAAAGACAAGACTTATCGTACAGGGAATAACGGGCAAGGAGGGAAGCTTCCACGCCCTTGGATCGCGCGATTACGGCACAAAGGTGGTAGGGGGCGTAACGCCCGGCAAGGGCGGCCAGAACGTGGAAGGAATTCCGGTTTTCAATACGGTCGCCGAGGCCGTGGCAAAAACGAAGGCGAACGCCACAATGATATTCGTCCCGCCGCCGTTTGCGGCCGACGCCATACTCGAAGCGCACGACGCGGGGATAGCGCTCATTGTCTGCATCACCGAAGGTATTCCGACTAACGACATGGTGAACGTATTTGACGTTATCAGAAAAAGCTCTTCGCGCCTGATCGGGCCGAACTGCCCGGGAATCATTTCGCCCGGCAAAGCGAAGATAGGCATCATGCCCGGCCATATCCACAAGAAAGGGCCGGTAGGCGTTGTATCGAGGTCCGGCACACTTACATACGAGGCCGTGGGACAGCTTACGTCGCTGGGACTCGGTCAATCGACGTGCATAGGGATAGGCGGCGACCCGGTAATAGGGACTAACTTTATAGACGCGCTCGAACTCTTTAACGCAGACCCGGATACGAAGGCGATAGTGATGATCGGCGAAATCGGCGGGAGCGCCGAGGAAGAAGCCGCCCGGTACATAAAGAAGAATGTAAAGAAACCGGTGATCGGGTTCATAGCGGGCCAGACGGCGCCTCCCGGCAGGAGGATGGGGCACGCGGGCGCGATAATATCGGGCGGAAAGGGAACGGCCGAAGAGAAAATGAAGGCGATGAAAAGGGCGGGAATCCACGTTTGCCAGTCGCCTGCCGACATCGGCGAAATGGTGAAAAAAGCGCTGGGAAAAACCAAACCGAAAAAAACGGCAAAAAAGAAGAAAAAAACGAAAACAAAAAAAACAAAAGCGAAGAAAACCAGAAAAACAAAAAAGACCAAAAAGGCGAAGACCAAAAAGAAGGCCAAAAAAGCGGCCAAAAAGAGGGTAAAGAAAAAAACCGTAAAAAGGAAAAAAATCAAAAAGGCTAAAAAAGCCAAAAAGACGAAACGCAAAAAAAGGTAGAATAGATAAAAATCAGTGTTCTTTGAGGAGAAAAACAGATGGGTAATTTAATAATTAGAATAGGCGGCGAAGGAGGCGAGGGCGTAATAAGCTCCGGCGACATGATCGCGCAGGCGGCCGTGCGTTCCGGCCTGAAGATCCTTACCTTCAAGACCTTTCCCGCCGAGATACGCGGCGGGTACGCCATGTACCAGACGCGGTTTTCGACCGAAGAGATACTTTCCGAAGGGACGGACTTCAACGTCATGTGCGCTTTCAACCAGGAGGCGCTGGACAAGAACATGAATTTCCTCAAGCCCGGCACCGTGCTTATTTACGATTATCCGGACGGCGACATCAAGGAGGAAGTAAAGATAGACGGCGTAACGTGCTACAACCTGCCGATGTCGAAAATAGCAAAGAAAGATTTGGGGATGTACCGCGCAAAGAACATGGTCGCGCTGGGCGCCCTTGCGCATCTTTTCGATATACCTTTCGATTCGATAAAGGGAACGATACACAGCAAGTTCGGCAAAAAGGGCGAGAAGGTGGTCAACACCAACCTTGAAGCTATAGAAGCCGGCGCGAACTACATAAAGGACAACCACAAAAAAACCGACTCCTTCAAGATGGACAAGACGGACAAGGTTGACGACGACATCATCATTATTTCCGGAAACTATGCGGCGGGCCTCGGCGCGATGATCGCCGGATGCCGCTTCTTCAGCGCGTACCCGATTACTCCCGCTACGGAAGTCGCCATTTTCATGTCGCAACATCTTCCGAAGGTCGGCGGCACGCTGGTGCAGGCCGAAGACGAAATCGCGTCTATATCGCAGGTGTTGGGCGCGTCGTATACAGGCGTAAAGTCGATGACGGCCACTTCGGGGCCGGGGCTTTCGCTGATGCAGGAAATGCTGGGGCTTTCCGCGATGGCGGAGTTGCCGTGCGTTGTCGTTAACGTCCAGCGCGGCGGCCCTTCCACGGGCCTGCCGACAAAGCACGAACAGAGCGACCTCTTCATGGCGGCGCACGGCGGGCACGGCGACGCGCCAAGGATAGTGCTGTCGCCCGAAAACGTCGCCGACGTCATCGACCAGACGGTGATGGCCTTCAACCTTGCGGAAAAATACCAGATGCCGGTACTCGTCCTGTCCGACGGCTCGATGGGTTTCAGGACGGAATCGATCAAAAGGCCAGACCCAAGCAGTTACGAAATAATCAACCGCGAACGTTTCAAGCCCAACGGCGACGAAAAGTACCTGCGGTACAAATTAACGGAGTCGGGCGTTTCGGCCATGTCGCAACCGGGCGATAAGGGCGGGATGTACATCGCCACCGGCCTTGAGCATTCGGAGGCGTCGCTTCCCGCGTACACTCCGGAAATACACACCAGCATGAGCGACAAGCGTTTCAAGAAGCTCGACGGCCTGGAAGATTTCTTCCCGCCGGCCGAAGTGCAGGGCAACGGCGACACAGAGCTGGGCATAATAAGCTGGGGCTCGACGCTGGGCACCGTCCGCGAAGCCGTGAATATGGCGCGCGACGAAGGTTTAAGCGTAAAGGCGCTGCACCCCAAGCTTGTGTGGCCTCTGCCCGAAAAGACGATCAATGCCTTCGCCAAAACCTGCAAGAAGATACTCGTAGTGGAAATAAACAAACAGGGGCAGTTTGCGGAAATCATTCGCTCCAAAACGAATATAGACCCGATCAAGTACAACACGTACGGCGGTATGCCGATGACCCCCGTTGAAGTGCTGGCCAAAATCAAGGAGGTGCTCTAATGACCGCTGAAACAGAAACAGCCTTGAAACCGAAAGATTACAAAAGCGCCGTAAGGCCGGTATGGTGCGTCGGTTGCGGCGATTACGGCGTCCATAGCGGCGTTCAGAAAGCCTTTGCCGAGTGCAAGCTCGACATCGATAAGACGGTATGCGTGTCGGGCATCGGATGTTCCAGCCGCATGCCGTACTTCCTGCGCATGTACGGATTCCATACGCTGCACGGAAGGGTTCTGCCCGTAGCGACGGGCATAAAGCTTGCCAACCCCAGCCTTGAAGTCGTGGCCTTCGGGGGCGACGGCGACGGCTTTTCCATCGGCGGCGGACACGTTCCGCACACCGTGAGGAAAAATATCCCGATCACATACATCATGATGGACAACCACATATACGGCCTTACGAAGGGGCAGGTGTCGCCGACTTCCGGTAGCGGCTTCGTAACCGTAACCACGCCTTACGGCTCGCCCGATCCGGGATCGGTTAACCCGCTGGCGTATGTCCTTACATACGGCGGCACCTTCGTGGCGCAGACCTTTTCCAGCCATCCCAAGCAGATGGGAGAAATGATCGCCAAGGCGATAAGGCACAAAGGCTTTTCGCTGGTCAATATAATATCCCCGTGCGTTACGTTCAATAAGGTGGACACTTTCGATCATTTCAAGGACGTAATCACCGACCTGCCGGAAGACCACGACAGCAGTAACCTTATCTCGGCCCTCGACATGGCGCTTAATCCGCCGGCGGGAAAGGTTTACACCGGTATCTTTTACGAAACGGAGCGCCCCACCCTTGTGGATAACCTTAACGCTATCCAGCAAAAGGCGGGAGTGAACAAAGACATGGACCTCAACGAAATAATCGACCAGTTTAAATCGTGAGCGAGGAAAAGACTCTGGGGCTGATAAAGCCCGACGCCGTCGAGCGCGGAGTCCAGGGGCAGATAATCGACAGGATTTTAAAAAACGGCTTTAAAATCCTGGCCATTAAGCAGCTAACGCTTACGCGCGCGCAGGCGGAAGGATTCTACCGCGAGCACGAGGGGAAACCCTTTTTTAACCCGCTTGTGGAATATATGACATCGGGACAGACTATCGCTATGGCGCTTTTAAAGGATAACGCGATAGCGGACTGGCGCGCGCTTATGGGCGCAACCAATCCCGCCAATGCCGACGAGGGAACGATACGCAAGGACTTCGCATTGGATATCGAAAAGAATTCGGTGCACGGCTCCGATTCGCCCGAATCGGCCAACCGCGAAGTTCCGTACTTCTTCAACCGCCTTGAATACTAGATAATTTACCGGACAGAACCGCCCGCTTATTTCCCGGAATAAAAACTGACGGCTAATTGAAAGCGTCGGGGCGGTAGACGGTCGGCATCATCACGTGGTCGATCATCATGCCCATCTGCTCTTCCTTGCCCATGTTCATCATGCCCATCATCCCGCCGCCAAAGATTTCCGGCGCAATGGAGCGCACGTAATATGCCAGGGCAAGTATGTCCTCTTCCGACACATTTTTGTCGAGGTACGATTCCATCGGCGTTCCGTGAAGCCCCGTGGCGACGGTAAGGTAGATTTCATCGATATCGAGTCCGCGCTTGAATATATCTTCCCTGAAATTCCTTGGGCTTATCGGCCTTCCCTTGTCGTCTTTAAGCTTGCCGGCCTTTTCGCCGTCGCCGCGCCCATCGTGCCCGTGGCATTCGTAGCACTTGGCCTTTCGATAAACTTTCCTTCCGAGATCTTCGTAATGTGATTTCATCATTACACGAATCGGAACCTTGATCGGTTGCGGCTCTTCATCGTCCTCGAAGATATCCGAAAAGGTTTTTATGAAGTACGTCACCTGCCATTTTCCTTTGGTGGTAAGTCCCGGCCACGGCAGCATCGCCGTGCCGTGCAGGCCGCGCGTGATCGTCTTGAAAATATCTTCGTTTGTGGGCGTTAGCCCAAGCGTCGAACGGAACTTGTACATTCCGTAAGAAAAATCGGTGGGCTTTACGGTCAGCTCTTTGGCCTTTTCGCCGTTGCCGTCGCCCTTTTCGCCGTGGCAGATGGCGCATCGCATCTCGTAGATGGCTTTGCCGGCTTTTAAGGCATTTTCGTTTTCCGGCGGATGCGGCGTTTTGAGATCGAGCGGCAGGGTTGCGCCCGCTACCCAGTCGTTCAGCGAAGACATCCCGCTCATGCCGCCCATACTGCGCATCATGGCGCTTGCAAACATGAACCCGAAAAAGAGAAGGACGGCTCCCGCAACGGCAATCGCCGCCCATTTAATCTTGCCGGATTTTTTAGTTTCGTTTTCTTGCATAATGTTTGCGCCTTGTTGCTAAAATCCCAGTGAACCTTGAATCAACTTTGGAGGATAAAACGTGCCTAAAACCAAAAATATATCTGGGAACCGATGCATATTCCCAACAAAGAAATATGTTTCCTTTTTTTCCGAACACATTTCATCTAACCACATTTCTTGTATCTTCTCCAAAAGCAAATCAGTTCCCTTATACCGCATACGCCAGTCTCTATACGCCTGTCCTATTTCCCAATCAATTATTTTCAACTTATGCCCTGGGCAATTATGGGCATCTTCACATTTAAAATGATAGTAGAAATCAAATGGTATCTGCTCAATAGCATTCTTTTCTTTATTAAAAAAACTCTGCTGTGCATAACAAGCCTTTCTGGATTTCTCATCCTTGAGGTTAGCTTTTTTGTAGCTAAAAGAAATTTCTTTAGGTTTAATTAAAGCCAAAGACATCTCCTTTCTTTCAGCCTCTTTATAAACCTCACACATAGAATTTGACAATATGGGCAAAACCGCCTCTTTCCTGCGGGACCATTCATCCTTAGTGTCCATATGATCTACGATCCTTATGCTATCGATATCAACTTTATAGCTTTCCGGGCGGTTATCATTTGACGCTTTTCGACAAGTTACATCTATGATGTTGTACTTATTGAATTTTTTGTTCTCATCAAGGTCGCGGTAAGGAATTGGATATAACCTGATCCATTTATTTGTTTTTAATTCAATACCTGCGCAACATACCGTTTCACTATACTTTGGGCTTGGATTTGGATAGGCCTTAACTGTTACAAGGATTCTTTTCTTTTCAAAATTCAAAATGTTTTCTAAATATCCTCAACTAAGATATTCTTGCTATTCAAATTTTTCATGTTTTCAGCGACGAGTGAGCGATGACATTTATCGGCCAGTTGCTCAAAACACATTAGACAACTAATACCATCAACAAGATAATCGAATACTTCTTCGAAGATGTGTTGTTTCGTAGATAGGTATTTAGAAAATTTCCTGAAAAAATACGCATAGTCCCCGTCTTGTTTGAGCTTCTGCCTGATATCTCGCGGACTGCCCAATTCCTTTAAATGGATATATTCAATGCCTTCTTCTTCCAATCTTTCGTTCAAACGTGTTTTCGAAAATCCTTTTTTGCGGGATAACGGTATTTCCCTCACATCAATGAGGCGGCTAATTTTGTATACAACGAGCCGTTCGACAAATTCATCAATATTCAATCCTTCATACCCAATAGTGTAAAGCATGTACTTTGAATCTCTCCCCATTTTCCACTCTCCCATATTTAGTTTAATTAACTATAATTTACATTAATTATTATAGCCTAAGTTTCAGTTTTTTGAAAGCTAGAATTAAGAAATGCCTAAATCAGGCAAGTATATCGGAAATTGCGGATTCTATGCCGTCCATCGGGTATTCTTTCTGATCGCCGGTGGAGAGGTCTTTTATCACCGCCGCATTTTTCGCCAGTTCGTCTTCGCCGATTATCACGGCAAGGCGCGCGCCAGATTTGCCGGCTTTGCCCATCTGGTTTTTCATTCCCAGCTGATTATACGAACGCTCCACCTTTATACCTTTGCCGCGCAGTTTTCCCGCAATGACGAACGCGGCGCGCGCGGCGGCCTCTCCCATCGAAACCATGTACACATCCGGTTTGTGTGAATCGTCCGCCTTCCCGCCTGCGACCGATTCCATGAGCCTTTCCATGCCGACGGCAAAACCTATTGCCGGAATGTCGGGCCCGCCGGAATTCTTTACCAGATCGTCGTATCTGCCGCCGCCCGCAATGGAGTCCTTCGCGCCAAGCCCTTCGGCGGTCACCTCGAAAACGGTGCGCGTATAGTAATCCAACCCGCGCACCATTCGGGGGTTCAGCGTAAATGGAATGTTCAGTTCCTTTAAAAGTTTTTGCACTTTTCCGAAATGGTCGTCGCACCCGCCGCAACGGTGCGCGTCTATCATCGGCGCGTTTTCCGCAATAACCCGGCATTTTTCCGTTTTACAATCCAGAACGCGCAAGGGATTTCTTTCGTAGCGCTCGCCGCACAGGTCGCACAGTTCGGCCTTTCGGGAAGTTAAGAAATCGACCAGCGCCTTTTTGTAGGCTGGCCGGCAGTCTTGGTTGGAGCAGCCCAGGCTGTTCAGCAAAAGCTCCGGCCCCTTTACATTTGCGGCCTGTACGAAAAGGTGCAGGAGCTGGATCACATCGGCGTCCGCATCGGGCGAGATCGTCCCAAACAGCTCCGCGCCTATCTGGAAAAACTGGCGGAAGCGGCCCGCCTGCGGCCTTTCGCGGCGGAACATCGGGCCGAAGTAATAGAGTTTGGTTACCGTGCCGGACGGGTGGTGCATGGAGTGCTCTATGTAAGAG
>JAZFVB010000081.1:0-2230 GCA_036447515.1 Nitrospinota bacterium | reverse complement strand
CTCCTTCCACGTCTGCCGCTTCGGGCGTTTCCGCCGCCGCGGCCGGTTCTTCATCGATTTCCGGCAGTTCCAGAGATGCCGTTTCTTCCGCGCTGTCTCCAATTCCGCCAAGGTCGATGCTACCGGATTCATCGCCTGCAGGTTCAGTGGATGAAGCTTCGGTTTTAGGCTCTTCTTCCAAGTCGGCCGCGTCTATGGAAACGGTTTCATCTTCTCCTCCCGCGAATCCCCCGAAATTGATTCCTCCCGAATCATCGTCGGAAACTTCGGCCTGTCCTTCTTCTTCAGGGGAGATTTCGACCGTTGCAGTCTCTTCCGAACCTTCGCCAATATCGGAAAGTTCAACACCTTCGGATTCGCCTGTTATTTCAATGCCGCCCCCAATGTCGCTCATATCGGTATCTACCGTCTCATCTGCGACGGCCGTTTCAACCTCTTCCGGTTCGGCTGTTTCTTCTTCATCAGCAACGGCTACGGCGGGTTCTTCATGCTGACCTTCGGCTTTCGAATCCCCTCCCATATCAATATGGCTTAAAAGGTCCAGGCCGGAATACTCTGGAAAATCTATTCCCAGCTCCGATTTATGTGCGCTTAAGTCTATGTTGCATTTTCGGCATTCGTTCAGATGTTCAAAACTTACATAATTACATTTTGGGCATTTCATCTTTCTTCCTTTCCTCATTCTTAACGTATACCCATAATTTATCACAACTTTTCCTTAATATGAAACTTCGCCCCTATTTCGGCAGTAACCGGGCTTGAAGAAATATATTTGACTCTACGCGATTAATTAAGTGAGTAACTACCGTTAGGGATATGGCCTATAAAATGCACCTGTAACGGGATTGCACAAATAAATGTTGATAACTTTTTGGGCCGATTCAAAGGGATGAACCGAAAGCCTTTTTAAATCCACAACTTTCCACATCACGTTGTATTTATTGATATTATTCTTTGGTCAATTATTAGTCAATATGCGAAAGAGCCAATGCTTCCGCACATGAACCGCAGTGCCTTCCGTGCTTATCCACAAGTTATCCACAGAATCTGTGGAAAAGAAAAAGGGGTGTAGCGGCACCAAAAAATCAAACTGCTTGGCCGCAAAACCGCGCAATGGAAAGTTCAATAACTATAAAGGTTTTGAAAAGAAAAATTTCATTTCGCTTTAATTTACAAGCGATGCAACCCTGCTTTCGTTTGCATAATTCCTTACGCCCAGAGCTATGCCTTTTGCTATCTGATGACGGTAGCTTGCGCTTTTAAGCCTTTTTTCTTCACGCGGGTTGCTTATAAACGAAGTTTCTACAAGAACAGCCGGCATCCTGGCCCCGTGGAGCACGTAAAACATCGCCTGCTTTACACCGTTATCCTTAACCCTGTATTTCCTCCCGACCGTGGATACCAGCGAATTTTGGACACTTGCGGCCATGAAGCTGGATTCGTTTATCTTTGATGTGTTCTTCATATCGGACAGGATAAATGCAAGGTCGTTTATGTTTTTGCTTTCCGTGCCATTAGAAACCATGTTTTCGCGCGCGGCGGTGTATCTTTCCGCCTTGCTTCTGGCCGGACTGAGGAAGTAGGTTTCCACTCCTCTCACACGGCGGCTATTGTTAGCGTTTACGTGTACCGATATAAAAAGGTCGGCGCCTTGCGTGTTGGCGAACGCCGTGCGCTCTTCAAGGGGAATAAATACGTCCCTGTTCCGGGTAAGGACGACTTTGCATCTGCATTTCCTTAAAAGCTCCTTCCTGAGCCGTTTGGCGATATCGAGTACAACGTCTTTTTCCTTGAGGCCCTTAAGCCCGACTGCTCCCGGATCTTTTCCGCCGTGGCCGGGATCGATGACGATTACTTTTATTGCCGGCGAAAGGACAGGGGCAAAAGAGGCCCTTTTTACGGGCCTAGACCTTACTTTAGGATTGGGGCCGGGAAGAAGGCCGGCCTCCACCAGCGCGGGGTCGGGCACGCCTGTGGGGGGGTCCATGAGCTTTATCTTGCCTTTTCTTTTGCCTTTCATTGGACCGGGGCCAGTGCTTTTATTTTTTGCCAGAAGTTTGCTTTTCCTTGCCGGGTCTTCGCGGTTTATGTCCACCACCACCCTTTCTGGATTGGAAAGTTCCATGGTGGTGTAGGTTTCAAAAGGCTGCAAGCGGATTTTTATTTTACTGGAACCGTTTTTAGTATCGACCACCTCAATGTATTTCACAAGCCCGTTTGTCGGCTTCAT
>JAZFVB010000080.1:0-5819 GCA_036447515.1 Nitrospinota bacterium | reverse complement strand
TGGGTATGGTTTTTTATTATGAATAAAAAGAAAGGTACCTCCAGTATGCTTGTATCAACTCTTATAATGGCCGCGCTTGCCGTGTCGCTTTTGGTTTTCGGTTATATCAAAGGGGGAGGGCAGCACATAACCGGCCTGAATGCAGCGTGGAAAATGATGCTCGATATTCTGCCACTCCTTATTTTTGCCATGATCGTGGGCAGCATGGTTCCGATCCTCCTGCCGAAAGAGCTTCTGGTCAAATGGGTCGGCGGCGAATCCGGCATCCGCGGAATTCTCGTCGGCTCCGTGGCGGGAGCCCTTACGCCGGGCGGCCCGTTCGTCAGCTTTCCGATAGCCGCCAGTTTGTTGCGCTCCGGCGCAAGCATTAGTGCGATGGTTGCCTTTATTACCGGCTGGCTTATCTATTCGCTGTCGCGCCTGCCGCTGGAAGTGGGCATTTTGGGATGGAAATTCACCCTTATCCGCGTTGCCAGCACGTTTTTCTTCCCCCCGATTGCCGGATTGATCGCCAAGGCGTTATTTGAAGGGAAATGATTTTTTCGGAACGTTTAGAACCAGAACTCAGGGTAACGCCGGCTGGGGGCGAGGTTGTTTACGAAAAGGGCGACCAGCAAAAGCAATAGTGCGCCGAGGCCGACCGGCACGATCGCGTAAAAGTATCCCAGGTCGTGTATCTGGGGAGAACCTATACGGCAATCAGCGCCGTGGCTCCTCCCGGCGGATGGAGGGTATTTGTAATAAGCATTACGGCTATGGCCAGCGATACTGCCAGGGAAGCGGCAAGGTATGGGACGCCGCCGAAAGTTTTATAGCAAAAAACACCGACCAGGGCGGAAAGTATATGGCCTCCCATAAGGTTGCGGGGCTGGGCAAGCGGCGAGTGTATCGCCGCGTAAACAAGGACGGCCGATGCGCCGAAAGAGCCGATAATGAGGGTCATGTCGAGTCCTTCCAACCAAAACGACGAGAGAAATGCGCATAGCCCTATTCCCAGCGCGGAGCCGATGAACGACCAGAAAACCTCCACAAATCCCACAAAACGATGTAATTTGGCTCGTCCCTTCCACTTGCCGAAATATGAGTCATCGGCTTTTGTCTTCTTCTTTTTAAAAAACATAGAGGATGTGATATTAACATCGGAGGGCTTTTATATTCAATAACGCTTCAATATTGCCGTTTGATCGGCAACCATTCAACCTGCGTTTTAGATCGGTACCGGGCGAGGCGAAGTTGGCATCGAAGTTATAATGCCGGTATCAGGTCTCAATCCTGCAAGAGGCCATCTGTCCTTGCGTTTCCTCCACGCCTACTTCGATGGAAGTGATATTTGAAAGGTAGCCCTTTTTATCCAGCGCGGCATGAAGTTCGTTGCAAATATACTCGGAAAGCATTTCGACCGTTGTGTTCTGTATCGGCATTTCCGCCACATCGCTCAGCGGCAGGGAGTATTTTCTATCCCGAAACTCTATTTCAAGCTGTGTGGCGCTCCTCTTTATTTTAATGTGGGGGTTCTTCATTGCTATCAGGATTTTGTGATCCAGCGAATCGCATATTACCTGCATTTCCTTTTTAACGATGCGGAAATCGATTATGAAGCGGTTTTCGTTGGGTTGGCCGCGGAGTTCCAGCGTGGTGTAGTAGTTGTGCCCGTGAAGGGTCTCGCAGTCGTTCTCATTAAACGTTATGAAGTGGGCTGAAGAGAAATTAAGCTTCTGCTTTTCAATATGTATCTTGTGGGCCTTTTTCATCGTTGCCTATTCTAGCGTAAAAAGGGATTACAGACCTACCAGATAGCCGAACCTTTTGACGAACTTTTTGGGAGTGAGGTCCGCCGTCTTAGCCAGTTTTCTTAATTTCTTTTTGTCGGTAAAATCGATTTCTTTGAGCCTTATCATGTATTCGCGCGCCACCTCGTACGATTCCGTCGTGATATCGACCATCCTAATCTTCGTTTTGCCTGTTTTGGGGTCGATGGTGTCTTTAAACGAGATAGGTACGAACTTCCCGTTCTGTACGGAGGCCATGTCGCCGGAATTTCCTTTAATAAGATAGACGGCCGCGCTGTATCCGAGGTCGTTTGTGTATTCGATGTCGAAGGGGGTAGGGCTGACGGAGCGAAGCTCGTAGCCCAGGTCCTTGTCCACTATGGTGGTCGATAAGCCGAATTCCTTAAGACCGCTCTTTAATTCGTCCTTTAGCATTCCGCCAAGATCGATCTCGGCAAGGCGTATGTGGCCGTGGGCGTCGTACTCTATTTTCCCCATCTTCTTGAGTTCGTAAGGCGAAAGTCTTTCCGCAAGTCCTTCCGCCAGTATCGCCACGCCGTAATTCCTACCCGAGGCCTTCCTTTTAATCACGGCGCCGATGAGTATGTCTATGATATGCTGAAGCGATATTTCTTTTCTTGGAAATTCTTCCGGAATTATAGTTAGTGTTGCGCCGGAGGCCTTTCCGATACCCAAGGCAAGATGACCCGCTTTGCGCCCCATCGCCGTGAGGAGATACCATCGGCTTGTGGTCTTTGCGTCGTTTATAATGCTATTTGTTATAATCACCCCGAAATGCCGCGCGGTGGCGAAACCGAACGTCCTTATCCCGTAAGGGAGGTTGAGGTCGTTGTCGATTGTCTTTGGTATATGCACGAAATGAATCTTTCCCTTTGATATCTTTTCGAGCTGTATCGCGGAATAGCAGGTGTCGTCCCCGCCTATTGTTATCAGGGCGTCTACTTTAAGTTTTTTAAGCGAGTTCAGTACGTTTTTAAGCTCTTTGGGCGTTTTTGAGGGGTTGGCGCGGGACGTTCTGAGTATCGATCCCCCTTGGTGGTGGATGTCGCTTACATCGTGTATCTTGAATTCACTTATCTGGGAGATATCGCCTTTCATAATATGCTCGAAACCGTCGTAAACTCCCACAACGGATACGCCCGAGTTCATTAATTTGATGGCGGAGGCTCTTATCACGCTGTTTATGCCGGGCGCCGGCCCTCCTCCGACCAGAATGGCGCATTTTTTTATCTTTTTCATGGATGCTTTCATTTTTTTTGATTATAACAATTTAAGTGGAAGGACGAGTATAATTTGAACGATAATTAATATGCAACTTTGAAAGATAAAACTCAAGTTTTTTCCGTAACTTTCCGATTTTAAGATAGTTGGTTTTAAAGCGCTTATTAGGAAAGTTAAGTGCTTTGAAAAACAAGCATTTAGCTATAAATGGAGTTTTATGAAGCTTTTCAGGGTTATCGGGTTGGTCATTTCGGCGGCTGTTTTGGCGGTTTCCTGCCAAAGCAACCCATATTACGAATCCTCGCTCACGGACGCAGTTCAGGAAAAGGTTCCCGCGCAGGCGGCTCAGCCTCAGGTTGAGGTGGCGGCGCCGGCACAAATCGATCCGGTAAAGGATATTTCGGCCCGTGAGTTCAGGACGGAAATCAAGAATCTGGCCGGCCAGGTAAAAGACAATTTGAACGAATACGAACTAATGGATAGTTCATTAGTCGTAACAACTTTTGTCGACGCCAACTCGCTTTCGACTTCAAGTGCGTTCGGGCAATATATTACGGAGCAGCTGATTTTCGAACTGCACAATCTCGATTACCGTGTTTTCGAAATGCGACAGGCGGAAAAGATTGAAATAATCGACGAAAAGGGCGAATTCTACTTAACCAGGACCGCAGAGAAACTTCTTAACAGATACAGGTCGGATGTCGTTATCGTAGGCACCTACTCGGTCTTCGATGGCGAGGTTACGATTCATGCAAGAGCGCTGGATCGCGATTCTTCCAGAATAATCTCCGTTGCATCGATATCGCTGGAGTTCGACAAATTTCCAATGGTGGTCGGCCTTTTGAAGAAAATAAAAAGTGGAGCGGACATGGAACAGGTCTACATAAAGAGGCTGGAGGATTAAGATGAGAAAACTGATTCCGCTTTTTGCCGCGCTGGCCTTTTTTATAGCTTCAAGCGCAATAGCTGCCCCGCCCGTGGGGAAAAGGTATGTTCCTAGCAAAAGAAAAGCCCAGCAGGCTGTGCAGAAGCCGCCCAGCGGCCCGACCTCTTTATCATCCAGTCCGGTTGGGGTTCCTCCTGTTGCCGTGACTCCCGCTGAAAACGCCAGGCAATTCGAAGCGGACATGAATAGACTGGCAAGCGGCTTATCCGTAAACCTTAAAGGTTTTGATACTGAAAGCTCTACGGTTGTGGTGACCTCATTTGTGCCCGTTGGCAATTATGAGAAAACGGAGCCTTTCGGCAGGCTGATGGCGGATCAGATGACCTCGGCGCTGATGGCAAGCGGATTCAAGGTTAATGAGCTGAGAAAATCGCCCCAGCTCCTTATGAAAGATGAAAAGGGCATCTTTTCCCTTTCAGATCGTCTTGCCAATATAAACGAATCCGTGCAGACCGATCTGATACTTGCCGGAACTTACGCAATGGTTGGCGGAGAAATCCTGGTAAACGCATACCTTTACGATGCCGCGGGCCGTCAGGTTGTCTCCAGCTCCACCGTAGCGATGGACATTTACGATAACGATTTTATAAGGCCGCTCCTTGAGCCGCTGATGAGCCATGAAAAAGAGTGGAGCTCTTCCGCCTCAAAAATGGCGCGGGGACTTGCAATAAGGGAACCTGTAAGAGAAAAAACCGATTCTTCCTCAAAGGTGATTTCGCTGAAACTGGACAAAGTTTCATTGGAGATCGCAAGAAACCTTAAAAGGAAGGGTTTGAATAAGATTATCGTTTCCACTTACGTGGATGTGGATAGGTTTTATACGACTAATACTTTTGGAAGATTCATTACCGAGCGCCTGATGGACGGGATGTCCAGAAATGGTTTCGATGTAATAGAGGTAAGGGCGGCAAAGGAATTGATGGTGCAGCCCAACATCGGCGAGATGGCTCTTACGCGGGACGTTGACGAGATGCTGGGTAAATACCACGGGCAGGCGATGATAATAGGCACATACAAAAGGGCAGGGGACACGGTCATCGTACACACACGCCTTATAGTAACCGACAACCAGGAAGTCGTATCCGTGGCAAGCATGGAAATGACCGTAAAGGAAGACGACAAGTTCATGCAGGCAATGTTCGACAGGCAGTTGGACAGAACCTCGTTCCATGGAGATTCAAGGGGCGACGGAAATGAATAGCGCGAGGCTCCTTCTGATTATTGTTGCCGTTGCTTCATTGGCTTCGGCGTGCGCCTTTAAGAATGCGGCGGCGCCCGATATGACGCAGGCGGACCTTATAGACGACCGTTTCGGAACGCGCTACCTTGCCGCCGAAATATTCACGAACTTAAGTGTTCCATCCGTAAGGAACTACTCGATAATCGTTACGACTTTCGTCAATCTTAACGAGTTGGAGAGAACTTCCGTCTTCGGAAGGATGATGGCGGAAAAGCTTCTGGATGAACTTAATAGAAAAGGATTCACGGTTGTTGAAATAAGAAGGGCGCAGGACCTTTTCGTTAAAAAAGCGGCGGTTAATGTAGATAAAAATGTGGACAAAAACAGTGTGCCGGGTGAGTTCATACTTACGCGGGACACTTCGGAGCTGGCCGGACGCACCAACGCTCGTGCCGTGCTTGCGGGAACGTATGTCGCTACCACCGATATGCTCATTATCAATGCGAGGCTTGTGGATATAAAAACTCCGCGCATACTGGCTTCGGTAAGCTATGAAGTGCGGATTACCGAAGAAATAGAAAGCCTGTTAACGGGAATGTCACCCTTTTATTAAAGGGGAGGAGGAGAAATGAAACGTGTAATTTTGGCGATGCTGATAACGGTATTTCTTGTAATGCCGGTT
>JAZFVB010000079.1:0-3023 GCA_036447515.1 Nitrospinota bacterium | reverse complement strand
GTCAATAACGCCTCCCCCGATGGAGGCTATGCAAAAGGTGCCCTGTTCCATGACGTAGGATAAAAGGGCGATATCTGGCAGGGGCGTGAGTTGGCGCCCCTGCCTTTAAACTATTAAATTACAATACGATAGATGTACGTTTTTACGCAAAAAAGACCTTAAGTGATTCGTTTGACTTCCCGATAAGTTTACTAGAAGGAAGAACTTGAAAGGACTTGAGTAAAACATGGCGATAACGATTGATGGATTGATTTCAGGGCTAGATACCACCGGTATCATCACAAAGCTGATGGATATCGAAAGGCAGCCGATCAAGCTTATGGAAAGAAAGCAGGACGCGGTAGACGAAAAACTTTTAGCCTGGCAGGAACTAAATTCCAAGCTTTTGTCGTTTGAAACCGTGGCGCAGAAATTTAACTCTGAAAACGAGTTCCTTTCGATATCGGGATCGTTTACCAACAACAACTCCCTTCAGGGAGATATTGTAGGCATCACCACGAACTCTAATATTGCCGCCGATACATACAGCCTTACCGTCAACCAGCTTGCCACGCAACACAAGATGGTAAGCGATCAAGGTTTTGCCACCTCTGGAGCAATATCGGGGCTGGACTCGTTCACTATTACCCTTGGCGACGGCACGACGCAAACCTTCACCGAAACCGAGATGGGGAGCCTTAAAGACGCCATCAACGCATCCACTCTGGGGCTTACGGCCAGGATCATAAATGTTTCCGCCACTTCCACCCCCAGTTATTACATGCAGATAGTCGGCGACGAGGTTGGAGCCGAAAAAAGTTTTACCACGAGCGCCGCTTATTTGACAGGCATGGGAGGCACTTTCCCGGACATATTTACATTTTCCGCGTCGCAGCTGGCGCAGTATGCGCAGTTTGAACTGGACGGCCTTTCAATTGAAAGGGCCAGCAACATCTTTGACGACGTGATTACCGGCGTTGAGTTGGAACTTACCGCCGCCGGATCGGGTACCCTTACCTTCGATACCAACACGGATGGTATAGTGGACAACATTGAGGAATTCGTCGACGCTTACAACGAAGTTATGGCGTTCATAAAGGAGCAGTTCGCATACAATGCCGATACCCGCCAAAAAAATCCGCTTTTCGGCAACTCCACCCTGCGGAACATACAAATGAAGCTGAAAAACATCGTAACGGGCCAAGTGTCCGGACTTTCGTCCGCTTCGGGATGGTACACGGGCATCAGCCAGATTGGGATAACGACGAATTTATCTGACCAGCTTGAGATAGACAGGTCCACCCTTGTATCGGCTATAAAGAGCAACGTAACGGGCATAAAGAACCTTTTCGTCCCTTCAGGATCAGGAACCTACACTTTTGTGGGTACATCGGGCGCCACCGTCGCCGGCGCATACGACACGCGCTATATAACGGATTCCAACGGCAACCTTGTTTTGCAGATGCGCCTGTCCGGTTCCTCGGGAAGCTGGATAACCCTTAAGCAAAGCGGCGACTATTGGTACGGCCAGAGCGGTACGGACCTTAACGGACTCTCCATCCTAGCCACCGGGCTTAGCGAAAACGACACCGGCACAATGAGCATCGCAACCGGAATAGCCGAGAGCGTTTCGTATTATGTGGGCTACTACACGGAATTTTCGACCGAGGGCGCCATATTTAACGTGCGCAGGCACCTTGAAAATGAGAATAAAGAATATTCCGATCAGATAAGCGATCTCGAAGAACGCATTAAGAATAAAAAATCAAACCTTGAAAGGATGTATGCCCAGCTTGAGGTAACCCTTTCCAATATGAAAACCCAAAGCGACTATCTGTCGCAGCAGCTGACGAACCTGCCGGGTTACATGGCGGTCGGTAAATCATAAGAGGAGGCAAAAATGAACGATACAAGGCACATACAGGCATACAAGCAAAGCGAAGTCGGAACGGCCAGCAAAATGAGGCTGGTTATCATGATGTACGATGGCGTTATCCGTTTTCTCAACGAATGCAAAATAAAGATAAAAGAAGGGGATATAGCCGGCCGGGGCCTGTACATATCCAAGGCACAGAAAATAATAAACGAACTACAGGAATCTGTAAACAGGCAGAAGGGCGGTGAAGTGGCCGAAAATCTGGAACGCCTTTACAGTTTCATTATGTCCAACCTTACGAATGCCAATATTCAGGGAGACACCTCTCTTATTGACCAGTCCATAAGAGTTCTTAAAAACCTGCGCGATGCATGGCAAAAGGTCATGTCCTCCGACGAGAACTATAAAGGCAAGACCGCACCAAAGATGCAAAAATTTGCAATGCATCTCTAATTCGTATCAGGATAAAATCAAGGGATGGATAAAAACATCCTTATGGTAATCGCCCAGAAAAACTTCAGGGATGAAGAGTTCAAGATTCCACGGTCGGTTTTCATGCAAAAAGGGGCCACGGTCTTCGTAGCCGCACCCGAAAAGAAGCAGGCCGACGGAATGCTTGGAGCTGTCGTCCAGCCGGATTACTCCCTTGTTGAAGCCGCCGCCCTCAAGTTCGACGCGCTCGTCGTTGTAGGAGGAGCGGGCGCTCCCGAAGAGCTATGGGATAGCCCGGTCCTTCAAACAATGGTGCGCACGCAGTCCTCTTCAGGCGGGTTGCTGGCAGCCATCTGCCTGGCGCCGGTTGTTCTGGCCAGAGCCGGCGTTTTGAGCGGGAAAGAGGCGACCGTTTATAAAACCCAACAGACGCTTGACGAGTTGAAAAAGTTCGGCGTAAAAATGGTTTACCGCGACGTAGTCGTATCCGGCTCAATCGTTACGGCAAATGGACCGGCTTCGGCAAGGGAATTCGCGCTTGCCCTTTGCAAACTCTTTTAACTTTCATGTGGGAAGTTCAGGCCAACGGCTGTTCCCGCCGATTCCGTGATAAGCTTCAAACGATGCGTATCCTTAAGTCGAAAATATTCTACGCGCTGGCGGCGTTGTTGGTCGTGATTGCGCTTTTTCCCGCTGAAAGAGGCGGCGCGGAGCAGGCATCGGGCGTGCCCGCCTG
>JAZFVB010000078.1:0-3033 GCA_036447515.1 Nitrospinota bacterium | reverse complement strand
TCCTCCAAGTCCTCACGGCTCATTCTTTTCCTTTTTTTATTCTTACCTTTTCCCTCTATTTTGTTTAATTCGGTTTCGGTAAACCACCTATGTCCCTTTTCTTTTCGGATTTTGTCGTATAGGGGCAGGGTCGTAATCTTCAGTTCCCGTTCCCTTTCCGGGGTGTTGATTATTGACAATTCTGCAAGGGTCATTTTTTTTCCTTTTTCTGGCTTTTTATCCAGCTTTTTCTTCCTATTCATTTGAATATCTCCATAAAAACCTTTTTATCTTTTATCCTCATGTCTATTTTCTAACATTTATCAAAAGTGCTGTCAAGCACAAAAGTACTTTGAGGAACATATATACTTATAGGGGCATAAAGGGGTATAAGTGGCTTTGTTGTTACATGGGAGAGATGAATATGAACTTGGCGTCGGGCGTCCGGCTGTTTTAAACCTTGAAATTGAAAATCCTGAAAAGAACCTCGAAGTCGCCGGTCTTTTTTACAGTTTCGTGAAGCGGGTCGGCGGGATCTTTTGCGGCTATCAGGTACGGGTATAGGATGCTCTGCAGGCGCCACAGGTCTATGTCAAGTTCGCGCCGCCTCACCGCGCCCATTACTTCGACTATTATTTTTACGCGCTCGCATCCGTCATCGTCGCACAGCCTTTTCATGCGCCTTTCCAGAAACCGGAAAATATTTTTTCGGAGAGTTGTAAGGTAAAGCTCTATTTCCCATTTGTCCGCCCGGCCGAAAATCTTTTCCATTGCTTCGATGTCATCCGAATAGTCGCCAGAATTAAAGAGTCCCGCAAGCTGTTTTTCCAGCGCGTATTTGGCGGAAATCTTTATTTCGTATGGGATATCCACGTTAACGTCGATAAAAAGGTCGAGCAGGTTCATGTTTTTTTCAAAAACGGATATGTAAGCGTCCTCGAATTCTCTGATTCGCCTTTCCATCAGTTCGCGCATTACGCCGACGCGTTCGGCGTCGAAAACCGCCTTAAGGCTGAAATACTCGGCGCCGAAACGCTTTTCGACGGCGTGAATTATGTCCGGCGCGGATTCGGACCGGAAGGCTTCCAGCATTTCCTTTTTCGCGGCCGAGTATTCTTCCCCTTCCGTTCCATTGGCGTACGGTTTAACGGCGCATTTGAAGTCGTAACTGCCGAAATGCACAAGGCAGTAGGCCATGTCCCATTTTTCAAGCGTTATGGAAGAAGTCAGGCGAAGCCTGCCGACCATTATTAACTGGTCGGAACGTTCCTCTCTCGCATTGTCCAAAACCTCGACACTGAACGAATAAAATTTTTCCGAATCCACCGGTTTTTCCCGAAGCGAGTTCACGATAACGTGGTGCGCAACCGCCCGCTTCGGGTCAAGTTTAAGGGGGGTGATATGTTTCCGGTATATCTCCGCGCCGTTGCCGTGCTTTTTGACGTTGCTCCCGGCGGCTGATAGGTTTTTGAGGAAATCGTTTTCCAGATCGTCTTTAGAGAATTCCCGGGCCAAAGACGCCGCCCTTGCCGCGTATTTCAGTATCTGCACCGTTTCCAATCCCGATACGTCGTTAAAGAACCATCCGCACGACGTGAACATCGTCATCGCCATTCTCTGCATCTCGAAAAGCTTGAGCGCCTTGGTTGCGTCGCCGGCGTCTAAGCGCGCGCCCGCGCTTTTGGAATGTTTTTCAAAGAAACGGTTTATTGTCTCTTCTTCTCGGTTGAGGATTACGTTTATATAGTCGTTCCGTGCATCCCACGGCGACGCGAAATATTTTGCGGCTTCTTCCTCGAAAAGCGCGTCCAGCCTTTCTTTAAGGACGTTCAGCGCATCGCGCAACGGCGCGCGCCATTTCTGGCTCCAGCCGGGTTCGCCTCCCGTATGGCATCCGCAGTCCGATCTCCACCGTTCCACGCCGTGCGCGCAGCTCCACGAGCTTTCTTCCCTTACCATTACCTCAGTTTCAGGCGGATGCGCCTCTAGGTACTGCCCGTAGTTCACAAGATTTATTTCATCGTCTTTTTGTAGCGTGTCGATAACGACGGCAAGGGCCATGTCGCCGAAGCGATGATGGTGGCCGTACGACTCGCCGTCCGTTGCGATGTGCGAAAGCCTCGGCGCGGCGTTTCCTTTGCCGTTCTCGTTTTCATCGCCGTCAAGGGCGTCTTTCAGCATTTCGGCGAGCTTCGTCCCGTCGTTAAGCGCTCCCCCGAAGGCGATGGAGTGAGATATATTCCCGTCGTAGAAGAAAACGGCGATATCATCCGCGCCGCCCGTCCTGAAGAGGTAAGGAACCGTCGTGTCGATTCCGTTGTTAACGTCCGTCCACTCGGCGTCTTCGCCTTTATCTTCCACGTCTATGTCGAACGGCCTTACCTTTAACGCCTGGTGCGGGGCGAGTACGGTGAACTTTATGCCGTGTTTCGCGGCGAGTTTCAGCGTTTCTGAATCGACGGCCGTTTCGGCCAGCCAGATTCCCTCGGGTTTCCTTCCGAATCGGCGCTCGAAATCGGTTATTCCCCAAATAATCTGCGTTTCCTTGTCGCGCGCGCCGTTAAGGGGCATTATCGAATGGTTGTAAACCTGCGCGATTGCGTTGCCGTGGCCGCCCCTTTCTTTTGCGCTTGCACGGTCGGATTCGATTATTCTTCGGTAAATTTCCGGTTCGTTTTTTTCCATCCAGCTTAAAAGCGTTGGGCCGAAGTTGAAGCTGATATTTTCGTAGTTGTTTATTACGCGTATCGTCTTGCCTTTTTCAAGTATCGGGGAGGCGATGTTAGGGCCGTAGCATTCGGCCGTTATCCTTTCGTTCCAGTTTTGGTAAGGGGCGGAGGATATTTCCCTCTCCACGTGCTCCAGCCATGGGTTGTCCCTCGGCGGCTGGTAAAAGTGCGCGTGTATGCAGATGTATTTACTGGTCACACATAAATTCTACACGCCGAGCTATTTACACGCAACGAGGGGGTGTTGGTGTTACTTACGTTCCCTTCACCTTCTTTACGGCGCCGAAAAGCTTGTGCAACAGGTCGTCGAGGTTCTCGCCGGTAA
>JAZFVB010000077.1:0-2058 GCA_036447515.1 Nitrospinota bacterium | reverse complement strand
AAAATCAATTGGGGAAAGGTTGTTGCCATTATCGCCGTTATCGGCGCCGCTTACTCTCTAGACGGGAAAAACCTGTTAAGAAATATCTTTCGGCGGATTCCAAATAAAGCCTTTAAAAGGAGAGAGGCGTTAAGAATTGTTCCCAAACCGAATGAGGTTTGGTGGCGCATGGGAAGCAAAAACAACAAGCCCGCAATGGAGGTTGAATATAGGTTTCACGTTACAAACCGAACCAGTAGAACCATTTTCCTGTTAAGGACCTTTATTGCCGAACCAAAAACAGAGGGCTTTGTCGCGATCAGGCGTCCAAAAGAAAAAGCCTATGGGCGTTTTCCAATCCTGCCAAACTCCACGGCCGAAGGCAGCGCGGAATATTTCATTGACGGCCCCGTACAAAAAGAGGGTGAAGAATTTAACGCGACTTTGATATTCGTTGATAAGAATGGAAATCAGTATAAAGTCAAAAATATAGTCTTTAAATACTCTTGAACTTTATTTATCTGCGTCTGATACTGCCTTTACAAAATCCCGGTCGGTAAAGGCGAATTTCTATAGTTTTGCGATTATCTTTTCGAAGCGTTCGTCCAGATTGGGCGCATGGAACTCCAACTCTATCTGGCGTATCTCTTTCGTCAGCAGATCGGCGATGGAACGTATTTCCATCGAAGCCGGCGATTTGGGGAATGCCTGCAAAAGCGGTTTGCGGTCCATAAGCGCTGCTTGAACGTTGCCGTCTTCAGGAATGATACCGAGCCGCGTTATCTCGCGGTTCAAAAACTTTTTTGCAACGCTTCGGAACTTTGCGGTTATTTCCTCGCCCGCTTTAACGGTATGGGCGCGATTTACCACGGCCTCGAACCGGCCGCCTTCGGAACGCCGGCTGATTACTTTTACAAGCGAGTAGGCATCCGTTAAAGACACCACATCGGGAGTAATCACCACCAATATAATGTCCGCCGCCAATGCAAGGTTTAAAACGTTGGCGCCGATACCCGCGCCGCTGTCTATTACCAGCGCATCGGCATATTTGGAAAGCGCCCTCAACGCGGAAAGCAGCCGTCCGCGCCCCTCTTCGCCAAGGTCGGCCATGTCCTCATAGCCGCTGCCGGCGGGGAGTATCGATATCCCCCATGGGCCTTTCATTATGGCCTCTTCTATGGAACAGTCACCGTCTATCACATTCGCGAGGTCCTTTTCCGGCCGGATACCCAGCATTACGTTTATGTTGCCCAGCCCAAGGTCGCCGTCCAATAATATTACGCGCCGCTTCCTTTGCGCGAGGGCGATTGCAAGGTTGAGCGAAATGGTGGATTTCCCTACCCCGCCCTTGCCGCTGGCTACCGTTACCGTGAACATCCGGTTGGCCTTTACTTCTTTGTCCAAACCGTATCGTTTTGTCATTTCCATAGCTCCTCGGCCTCTTCGCCGCTGAGCGAAGCCCGCTTTTTCTTCCTGTATTCCTTTATGGATTCGATATCGGAAAGCAACCGGTATACGGGCTTATCGGCGATAAGTCCGGAATCTTCCATGACCGATTGAAGCTCGTCCCTTAAAATCTTGCCGGCCTTGCGGATTTCGCGTTTTTCCGGATTGCCTCCGTTGATCGGTTCGCCGTTTGTTCCGTTAAGTTCCGCCAGCTTGATTGCATCGACTTTTTCCGCCGCCCCCTTGCCGATTATTTCCAGCGCCAGGTCCTTGAAATTTTTATCGGCCTCCTTGCCCGGCTCGTATTCGCCTATCGACATTCCGAATGTGGGCGATTCGCCCACGGACGTGCGGTAAAAAATCGTGTTTTCCAAAACCAGCGGGCCGAACAGCCGCCGCAGTTCGTTTTCTATCTCGCGGCTGAGCCTAGTCCTGCCGTCAAACAGCGTACATATAAGGCCGGTCAAACTTAAATGATGATCCAGCCTGTGTTTCAGCGAAAGCGCCGTCATGAAAAGCTGGTCCAGCCCGTTAAGGGCAAGGTAATGCACCTGCACCGGCAACAGCCATTCGGTGGAAGCCATGAGGGAATTGATCGTCAAAAGTCCCGTACCGGAAGGGCAGTCGAAAATA
>JAZFVB010000076.1:0-4473 GCA_036447515.1 Nitrospinota bacterium | reverse complement strand
TGCTTTTTGGAAAGATCGGTCTTACTTTTTGGCTCATGGCTGCCGGATTCAACGTGCTTGGCGTGATCGTGCTCTTTATGGCCGTGATTATGCTCCATTCCCATTTTGCAACTCCTTTGGCATGGCCTATTAAAGTAGTTTTGTCATTTTATCTGACATTACCCCGATGACGCCATTTTACCGATCCTCACTGGCGCAATTCTACCAAACATGGCTGAAATGTTCAAAACTGTTGCGCCATTACCTGCCTATTCAAGCCCTGTTCCTTTTTCAGCAGCCTGATTAGGTATAATACGCAGATGTTTAAAACGTTACTTATGTGGTTTGCGTTTACCTTCGTAGTGGGACAGCCGCCGATGGAACTCATTTCGGTTTACGCCGAAGGCGCCGCCCCGCTCCACGAGAAGAACTACATTATTTCGCGGGATGCGGCCACGAAGGACGCTCTCGGCAAGGCGCTGTGGAGCGTTGCCACGATACTCCTTACGCAGGAGGAGGTAGAGTTCAACCTGGGGACGATAAACGAGTTTTTGATCACGCGCGGAATGGACTACGTGCAAAGTTACAAGTTCATAGAGGAAAATATGGACGAAGATGGCCGCACCTACACAATCGGAATGCAGTTCACGTTCTTTCTGGATCACATAAAGCTGGTGCTGGCGGAAAGGGGCATTACATTCGATCAGAGGGACAAGCCGAAGGTGGCGCTCCTTATAGACGAGCGTTCGGTCGGGGTTATGGACGACGCCAGTTTTATCCTCCTGCCCTCCAGCACCGAAAAGCGGCTGGAGGATTCATTGGTGAAAATGGGGTTCAACGTGATAAGCCGTATAGAAATACGAAAACTGGGAGACAACGAGCAGGCGTTAAACGCCGTAAGAGGGGATATCGATGCCGTCTCGTGGCTGGCTCGGCAGTACGACGCGGAGTTCGTCGTGCTGGGCAGGGCGAGGCCGGTATCGCAGACGGAAGACGACGGCAGTAAATGGGTGGAAGGCGAGATAGAGGCCAAAGTTTACGACGGATTCACAATGGAGGTTTTGTGGGAAAGGCAGGTTGTCGAGCGGATAGAGGACAAGGGCGGTGGAAGCGGTTTCCGCGCGGTACGGATGGCCGCCGAAACGTTCGACGGCGAATTGCAGGAATTCCTTTATGAAAGCGTTAATACCAGATGAAGGCCGATAAAAACCGGGTATGGCCGATTGCCGCGGTAGCGGCCTTTATTTTGCTGGCGTATGTTCTGCGCGAGGCGTTGCTGCCCTTTTTAATCGCGTTCCTTATCGCATATCTACTCGATCCGCTTCTCGACAAGATGGAGGGGAAAAAGGTCCCGCGCACGGCGGCGGTTGTTTTCCTGCTGGCATCGATGCTTGGCGTGATTGTACTTGCCGGCTTTCTTGTATATCCGCCGCTTGAACGGCAGGCGTCGAAGGCAATCGATTACCTGCCTAAGTACGCCGAGTCGATACAGGAGAAACTGGCGCCGATCATTGAAAAGGTAAGCGGCTACGACAAGGAAAAAGTTAAAGAGATGATAAGCGCCGCAGTTGATAAGATGGGCACGCTGCCGTTGCACATATTGAAGGCCGTTTACGATTTTTTCGTTTCGATGTTCTCGTCGGTGGCCGGGATGGTATCGGCGCTTTTCGGGTTTTTGATCGTGCCGGTTGCGGCATTTTACTTTATGCGGGATATTGATGATATGAGACGAAGGTTATTGGAACAGGTGCCGGAGAGATACCGGGATAAGGTTGTGGAAATTTTTGGCGACGTCAACAGCGTACTGTCCGCGTTCATGCGGGGGCAGTTCATGGTGGCGGCGATTATGTCGATCCTGTACTGCATCGGGCTTTACCTTATCGGCGTTCCGATGTGGCTTTTTATCGGCATCCTTTCCGGGATGGCCAACATCGTGCCGTATTTGGCGTTGATCGTCGGGTTTATACCTGCGGTGATAATCACGTACCTGCACTTCGGCGATTTCTGGCATATTGTTTACGTCTTCATCGTTTACGGTATCGTGCAGTTCACGGAAGGGTTTTTCCTTACCCCGCGGATAATGGGGAAATCGATAGGCCTGCACCCCGTATTCATCATGCTTGCGATTTTGATAGGCGGAATATTTTTCGGGATCGTCGGCGTGATAATCGCCGTGCCCGTTGCCGCCGTCATCAAGGTTTTATTCGACCACGCGCTTCGCGCCTACCGAGGCTCCGATTTTTATAAGGGCAGGGAAGGGGAGTAGGGTTAAAAAACGCTTAGCGCATTTTAAATGATTTTGCATACCCTCTTTTATTGTCATGCCGCACTTGATGCGGCATCTAGGCCTTCTGGATTCCCGCTTTCGCGGGAATGACAGCTATGTTGTATGCAAAATTAGTTGACATATTCTATTTTATTTTTTCTCAGGGTTTGCTTTGAAAAAACCTGATGAAAGATTTATTTTTGATGCGGGCTCAGGATTGAAATTTTTATCTAAGAAGAATTCATTGTCATAACGACCATTTCCATGAGCCCATAGAAAAAGCTCAATACCAAGCGAAGCGGGTTTTATTATCATTCCAGGCTCTAATATCGCATCATTTTTATATATTTTATTTATATGGTCCACATGTCCCCATGTATGAGGAACAATAAGGCTCTCTTTGTGTAAACCAAAAAGAATATGAATGAGTATTGGTTTGCCACTTTCATTTTCTTCTTTAGTGAAATCCATTAGTTTGGTGAATTCTGTGAAACTTATATATATTGCACATTTATTAAGTTCATTAGCATCGCCTGGATTTATTTCTTGACCATCAAATATTTTTTTAATGGCCAAATAGAAAATATAGTGTGCTCTTAACTGATATGTAGATAACTGCGCGATAAGATTATTGATAGTAGCTCCTCTATCGTCCCGCGACACTTCACTTTTTGAGGAAGCAAGAACGCCTCCAAAGTATTCTGCCGCTAATGAATCATCACAAAAGGCTCCATCAAAAAGAATACCTTTAAGGACTTTTGGAGGGACTTGTCCCTTATTAGCCATTTCATCGGGAACTTTGCGTTCAGCGGCGCTAAATATATTTTTTATGTTATTAGCGCTTTTTTCAGTAAGACCTTTTAGCCCTTCGCCAAGGTAGTCAGCGGTAGGGCCTAGAACTTTTAAAACTAATTCTTTCGAACCCCACGCAGCACCTCCGAGCGCAATACCTGTTCCGGGATCAACCATGCAAATAATTATACTTTAAATGTACCGATATTTTGCAAAACCGCGCATCCCAATGCGCCGTTGAACGTCGGGTGTTCGGGGACTATCACGTCGGATTCGCACCGTTCCTTTAAAAACCTGACCACCGCGCCGTTTTTCGCCGCGCCGCCGGCAACGATAAATACGGGCGAATGGAATTTTCTCGTTAGCGGCAAAAGCCTTTGCGCTACCGACAGGTTGGCGCCCGCGCAGATTGTTTCTATCGGGGCGCCCTCGGCGACGTGGCCGATTACTTCCGATTCGCCGAAGATCGCGCACGTCGCGCTCAGGTGCACGGGGTCTTCATAATGCGCGGCAACTTCTTCCACCGTTAAGCCAAGAGTCCGCGCGATGTTTTCCAGATACCTGCCGCTTCCGGCGGCGCACTTGTCGTTCATCACGAAGTCGTCCACTTCACCAGCTCGCACCTTTACGACTTTGGTGTCCTGCCCGCCGAGGTCTATCAACGTGAAATCGTCAAGGCCCGTCTGGCGGCGCGCGCCCGTTGCGTGGGCGCGTATTTCTGAAACGATCACCGCGCCTCCTATATTTACGTTGTGCCGCCCGTAGCCGGTGGCGACCACGCGCTCGAAATCGAACGCCCTCGATTTGAAAAGCTCCAGCCTTTTTACGTCCACGCCCGATTGCGTCCTGCACGTCCGGTAGAATTCGATTGTGTCCACCTTTTCGGCGAACGTGAGTTTGGCGTTTTCGGCATTATTGATGTCAAGGCCGACGAGTTTTACAAACCTGCTTCCCACGTCTATGCCGAGTGTATTCATAATGCCTTTCTCATATAGAACAAACGCCATCGGTAGCTACAGCCGTCCCGGCTGTAGAGTGCAAGCGGGACGCTTGCACCTACCAAAATGTATCTTCTTTTATTCAAGTTCTTTCCGCCTGTTGCGCTTCGGTTCTTGCTTGAAGCATCTCGCAGAAACTTTCTATTCTCAGCTTCGTGCGCGCGTCCAGCGGCTGGGGCGCGTCGCCTTCGACGGTAAGGAACGGCAGCTTTAGCGCTTTTCGGAGCATTACGTCTTCCATCTGCCTGTGGCAAAAAGACTGGACGTAGTGAATTATTCCATCTATCCCGCGCTTGTCGATTTCACGTTTTATGTCGTCGATCCGCCCGGCAACGTCGTACGGATATGTGTATTTAAGATAGCGTTCCACTATATCGCCGCCCGCATACGGGAAACTGAACTGCCTTTGCACCTCGTTGAAGACGACCCTCGCGCCGC
>JAZFVB010000075.1:0-2308 GCA_036447515.1 Nitrospinota bacterium | reverse complement strand
ATGGGGCTGACCGGAATAATCGTCCGGGCCTCTTTCAAACTGCAAAGGGTCGAGACCGCGTACATAAAGGAAGAAATACTAAAAGCGAAAAACCTCGAAGAGATTACAAACCTCTTTGATCAATCGCGGGACTTCACCTATTCGGTGGCGTGGATAGACCTACTGGCAAAGGGCGATGATACCGGGCGGAGCGTGCTGATGAGGGGCGAACACGCTAAAAGGGACGAGGCGGGAAGCCACGCCGATCCGCTAACGATAAAACCTAAACGCAAAATCTCGGTTCCGTTCAACCTGCCCGGTTTCTTCCTGAACAGCTTTAGCGTGAAAGCGTTCAACTCCGTTTATTACCAGAGGGCGCGTAGCGGCCAAACCTTGGTAAAGGATTACGATTCATTCTTCTACCCGCTGGACGCAATAGAAAACTGGAACCGGATGTACGGCAAAAAGGGTTTTATGCAATACCAACTGGTTTTCCCCAAGAAAAGCAGTGTTGAAGGCCTGCGGAAGATTCTGGAAAGGGTAAGCGAAGAAGGAAGGAGTTCCTTTCTGGCAGTAATCAAGCTATTTGGAAAACAGAATGACCTTATATCGTTTCCGATGGAAGGATATACTCTAACGATGGATTTTCCGGTTAGGCCCGGGCTGGAGCGGTTCCTCGTCGAACTGGATGCAATCGTTCTCGATCACGGAGGCAGGCTCTACCTTACGAAAGACGCGCGCATGAGCGGCGAGTTTTTCAGAAAGACGTATAAAAGGGCGGAAGAGTTCATCAAGCTGAAAAACTCTTTCGACCCCGACGGGAAATTCGCCTCTCTCCAATCTAAAAGGCTTGGCATATGAGCGGCTGGGTTCTGATACTCGGCGCGAAGTCCGACATGGCAAGGGCCATTGCGCACCGCTACGCAAAGGCGGGATACAGCCTCTACCTTGCGGCGCGGAATTATGACGAGCCGGAATCGGACATAACCGATATCAACATCCGGTACAAAGTTCAGGCCAAAGCGATGGCGTTCGACGTTACGGACTTCGGGTCGCACGAAAGTTTTTACAAAAACCTCGATCCGAAACCGGACGGAGTCATATGCGCCGTCGGCTTTATGCCCGAACAGAAAGACGCGCAAGCGGACTTTGAAATTGCAAAAAGGGTCATCGACACGAATTACACGGGGTGCGTGTCGATACTGGAAATAATCGCGGGGGATTTCGAGGAAAGGAAATCGGGCTTCATAATCGGCATAAGCTCGGCCGCGGGCGACCGGGGGCGCAAGAAGAACTACACGTACGGCAGCGCCAAGGCGGGGTTCACCGCGTTCCTTTCGGGGCTTCGCAATAGGCTATTTGGATCCGGAGTTCATGTGATGACCGTAAAGCCCGGATTCGTTGCGACCAGGATGACCCGCCACATGGACCTGCCGGAAAAACTTACCGCGCAGCCGGCGGAAGTTGCCGAGGACATATTCCGCGCCCATCAAAAGGGGAAAGACGTACTTTACACGAAGTGGTTCTGGAAACTGATTATGTGGATTATCATCCACGTGCCTGAAAAAATCTTCAAACGCACAACTATCTAGGTGGTATGATTATCCGTTAAAAGGAGGGAAGATGGCCATAAGCAAAGAACTTCTGGACATACTGGCGTGCCCGAAGTGCAAGAAGGACCTTAAGCTTACCGAAAAGGAAGACGGCCTCGTCTGCGCCAACTGCCGACTTCTGTACG
The DNA here is from genome assembly GCA_036447515.1 of Nitrospinota bacterium. GTDB lineage: Bacteria > Nitrospinota_A > UBA7883 > JACRGQ01 > JACRGQ01 > JAZFVB01. Next base: position 591 of record JAZFVB010000075.1, on the reverse strand, counting down.
AGATAAAAGACGACATCCCGATAATGCTCATCGACGAGGCTGTTGCACTGGACGAAAACCTGAAACCTAAAAAAGGGTAGCCTGCAACTTGACGGATCTGCCGGTATCCGCCGCCATCATCGCGTTCAACGAAGAAGACAAGATCGAAGATTGCATTAAAAGCCTTTGGTGGGTGGATGAAATAGTCGTTGTCGATTCGCACAGCGCCGACCGCACGCGCGAGATTGCAAAAAAATTCGGCGCGCGCGTCATTGATCGTGATTGGCCGGGCCATATCGACCAGAAGAATTTCGCGCTGAGCGCCGCCCGGAACCCCTGTGTAATATCCCTCGACGCGGACGAAAGGGTTTCAAAAACACTTTGCGAGGAAATCCTTGCCGCGCTTACGGAACCCGATGCCGGGGAATATAACGGATGGGCGATGCCCCGCAGGGTTTTTTACATCAACCGGTGGATACAATACTGTGGGTGGTATCCGCAGAGGAAGGTGCGCTTAGTCAAGAAAGACAAAGCGCGCTGGGGCGGCATTGACCCGCACGACAGGCTGATAGTGAGCGGAAAAGTAAAAAACCTTTCGGGCGACATCTACCA
>JAZFVB010000074.1:0-2524 GCA_036447515.1 Nitrospinota bacterium | reverse complement strand
CGACCAAATAGCCGAAATCCACACGCGCGGACACATCGAGCTGGTAAAAACCGCGTGCGAAAAAAATAATTCCGCACTTGAGATGGACACGCCGATATCGCCCCTGTCGTACGCCGCCGCGCTAAAGGCCGCCGGAGCCGGAATTCACGCTGTTGAATCGGTCATGTCGGGCAAGATAAAACGCGCCTTCTGCGCCGTGCGCCCGCCCGGCCATCATGCCGAAAAAGACCGCGCGATGGGATTCTGCCTTTTCAACAATATCGCCATCGCCTCAAAACACGCCCTCAAGAATGGCGCGAAAAAAGTGGCGATAGTCGATTGGGACGTGCATCACGGCAACGGAACCCAGCATTCGTTCGAATCGGATACCGGCGTACTTTTCGCATCTTTCCACCACTGGGGAATCTATCCCGGCACGGGGCATCAAAGCGAAACGGGCAAAGGCGGCGCCGTGGGCCTTACGATAAATTACGCCCTTCCCGGCGGCACGGGCGACGGGAAGTACCTATCGATAATGCGGGACGATTTGGTTCCAAAACTTAAAGGGTTCAAGCCGGATTTGGTTCTCATCTCCGCCGGATTCGACGCGCACGAGGCCGATCCCCTTGGCGGCATGGGCGTAACCGACGAAGGCTTTATAGAGATGACAAAACTGTTAATGGAACTCGCCGACGAGACATGCAACGGGAATATAGTTTCGTTCCTCGAAGGCGGCTATAATCTATCCACACTCGGCAAAACCGTTGCTTTGCACGTAAAGACTTTGATGGAGGCCCGATGACCGTACTTTCGCCCGTACTTGAAATAGAAGAGCTGACTATAAGGTTCACGACGCCCGAGGGCAAAGGCACGGCCGTTGACGGCGTATCGTTCTCCATTGGAGCAAACGAAACGCTGGGTCTAGTGGGCGAATCGGGTTGCGGCAAGACGGTAACCGCCCTTGCCATCCTTCGCCTCATCCAGGAGCCGCCGGGCGAAATCGCCGGAGGACGGATAATCTTTGAAGACCAGGATATTTTACAGATGCCCAACGACAAGTTGCGCCGCATACGCGGTAACCGCATAGCTATGATATTCCAAGAACCGATGACAGCCCTCAACCCGGTATTCACGGTAGGCGACCAGATAGGCGAGGCCTTTCGCCTCCACACGGATTGCAACAAAAAAGAGGCGCGGGAAAAATCTATCGGGATGCTCACGCAGGTAGGCATCCCCGAGCCGGAAAAGAGGGTGGACGAATACCCGCATCAGCTTAGCGGCGGAATGCGCCAGCGCGTGATGATAGCGATGGCCCTTGCGTGCAACCCCGCGGTATTGATAGCCGACGAGCCGACAACCGCGCTGGACGTTACCGTTCAGGCGCAGATACTCGACCTTATGGATGACCTGAAGAAAAAGTTCGGAACGTCGATCATCTTTATCACGCACGACCTCGGCGTCGTCGCCCAGTACGCGCAAAGGCTGGCGGTGATGTACGCCGGCAAAATTGTGGAGACCGGCCCCACCGGAAGCATCTTTAAAAACAAAAGCCACCCTTACACCGAAGGGCTGATGGGTTCGATACCGTCGTTAAAGGGCGATACGCGCGAAAGGCTTGCCGAAATTCCCGGCATAGTGCCGCCGCTCCACGATATTCCCAGCGGTTGCCGGTTCCATCCGCGCTGTCCGAAAGTAATGGACGTATGCAGTAAAAAAGCGCCGCCCTTTTTCAATATCAGCGACGGCCACAAGGCCGCGTGTTTCCTGCACGCGTAAGGGGAAGGCTTTACCAGCCTTTCCGGTGGCTGTAATCGCCATAGATTAGTCCAACAGGAGGTTTATTTATTCAAGGTATTTACGTAGAAAGTTGGTTCCCTCGGCGGAGTCTCCGTGAGGGATTTCGCCGTTCTTTTTGTGCGGACAGGCAATCATGCCTGTCGTTGTTAAAAGACAAAGTTGCCGTGTACGGCAATGACGGGCAGGATTGCCCGTCCCACTCAAAAGAATGTGTTGTGCCGACCCCAAACTGAGAGGAAATAATATCCGTTATTCGCCCGGTTTTTTGCCGTAAATCTTTTCCAGCACCTTGCCCGCGCCTTCGCTTAGGAGTTTTTCGGCAAGCCTTATGCCGGTTTCGACGCCATGCGACGCGTGGCCCGCGGCGATGCCCCGGTACAAAGGATGCCCGTCAAGGTCGGCCACCATTCCTTCCAGCGTTATCCTGTTACCCGCTAGCGTTGCAAACGCCCCGATCGGCACCTGGCATCCGCCTTCGAGCCTTTCCAGGAAACTGCGCTCGGCCGATATGCAAAAGGCCGTCGGTTTGTGGTGCAGGCGGCTTACGATTGATTTAATATTTTCGTCGTCCGATCTCGTTTCGATGGCAAGCGTGCCCTGCCCAACGGCGGGAAGGCAGATTGAAGTAGGCAGATACTGGCTTATTTGATCTTCGTATCCCATGCGTATCATTCCCGCGGCGGCGAGTATCACCGCGTCGAGTTTCTCGGTATCCAGCTTTTTAAGGCGCGTCTGGACGTTGCCGCGA
>JAZFVB010000073.1:0-3757 GCA_036447515.1 Nitrospinota bacterium | reverse complement strand
ACAAGGACGTGGGAAGAAGCCCTGACATACTGCGAAGGGCTTGCCCTTGCCGGATATTCCGACTGGCGTTTGCCTAACATGAAGGAATTGGCGTCTATACTGGATTATACAACGTATTACCCTGCTATAGACACGACATACTTCCCAAATACGAATTTGTCGTACTACTGGTCGGCTACTACCTACGCAGGCGGTACATCATCCGCGTGGTTTTTATACTTAAATACAGACTATGCCTTTTACCACGCTAAGTCGAGCAACGACTACGTCCGGTGCGTTCGTTAAGGACAGTGATGCGGTATGCAAAATGGCTAAAATTCCCTAAAACCGTAGCTTTCAGCGGAGGCGGGTAAAAATATCGAGCGCATGGCGGTGCGGCGCGACGTCGTGTACGCGGATGATCGCCGCGCCATTTGCCAGCGCCCACAGGTGAACGGCGATGCTTCCGCCCAGCCTGTCCGTAACGGGCGTTCCGGTAATTTCCCCTATCATCGATTTGCGCGACGCGCCCACCATCACCGGAAACCCCAGCGCGCATAAGCGATCAAGGTTTTTTAAAAGCTCCAGATTATGCCGCAACGTCTTTCCGAACCCGATGCCGGGATCGACGATAATTTTCTTCACGCCGCTTTTCTTCAGGACGCCGCACCGTTTTTTTAAAAACCCCGCAACCTCGCCTACAACGCCAAGAACGTTTTTGTATCGCGGGTTCTTCTGCATCGTCTGCGGCGTTCCCTTCATGTGCATCACGACGACGGGCTTTTGGCACAGCGCGGCGACTTCGACCATTCCCGGATCGGTGAATCCGCCGATGTCGTTTATCGCATCCGCGCCCGCCTCCACCGCCCTGCGCGCGACTTCGGGCTTTACGGTGTCAATCGATATTGCAACGTTCGATTTTTTGCGCACGGCCTCTATAACGGGGATGACGCGCTTGAGTTCTTCTTTGAGCGATACGGGCGTAGACGCTGGGCGCGACGACTGGCCGCCGATGTCGATAATGTCCGCGCCTTCTTCTTCCATTTGAAGTGCGCGCCTTACCGCGTCCGCTTTCTTAAACGCTATTCCGCCGTCGCTGAACGAATCGGGCGTTACGTTAACGATGCCCGTTATAAGAGGACGCGACGGGCCGAGCGTAACCCGTCCTATCCTGAATTTCTTGAAGTCCGGCTTCTGCAACCTGCCTAAAGCTTTTCGTGGGAGCCGTCGCAAAAGGGCGGCGTTTTGGTGTGTTTGCACCCGCACCACGCCTTTGTTCCGTCTTCTTCTATGTCCACCCTCATGGCAATGTTGTCGGCGCCTTCGTACTCGGTGCCTTTATGCAGGCCGTCGCAAAAGGGCTGTTCCTTGGAAAGCCCGCAACCGCACCAGATGTATGTTCCTTCTTCCATTTCCATAACGTAAGGGGCTTTTTGCGCTATTTTGGGGTCTGGCATTTTAGTACCTCCATAATAAGAACTGGTATGTTATTAAGTTATCCTAGTTAATTTATACCATGTTTGAACGGTCAATTGTACTTACTATTGCCCCGGTCCTGCCCCGGCCTCGTGCTTTAATTAATAACCCCATGCCTGTAAAGTAATGGCATGGATTACTCGAAGCTTTATAACTTCTTTACGGAATCGTATGCAAGGATTCCGAAGATGCTTAGCGATGGCCGGGCGTTCCGCCCCATCAGCCTTTTCATCGAGCCGACTTACAGGTGCAATTTCCGGTGCCGGATGTGCCAGTTCCTCGACCTGCTGGACGACCCACGCCTTAACGAAAAAAGGGATGAAGAGCTTACCATCGAGGAGATGTGCCGCGCGGTCGACTTCGTAATGCCGCGCGGGCTTATAGCGATCTCCGGAGGCGAACCCCTGTTGCGGGGGGACATAATGGAGCTTGTCCGGTACTCGTGCAAAAGGCACAAGGCGTACCTCGTAACCAACGGAATACTCCTTAAAGAAGAAATCGCGCGCGAAATGGTGGAACTGGGATGCAAAGATTTTTTAGGCAGCGGGGTCGTGTCAGTGGGAATTTCGCTGGAAGCCCTTGGAGAAACGCACGACGAAATCGTGCAGGCTCCGGGCTCTTTCGATAAAATCGTGCAAAACGTGCGCTACATCGTCGGGCAAAAGAAAAAATCCGGCAAACGCTATCCGCTTATCGCGCTTAAATGCGTAATTACCTCCCACAACGTCGGCCAGCTTGACGCTTTGTACCAGCTTGCCGAGCGGACGGGAGTAGATATATTCAACCCGATTACCCATTACCACATGCCCGCCGCGGACCGCCTTGAAATGGATGAAAACGTAAATGCGGACATGCATGTGGAGCCGTTTGCGGACTTCGACACGACCTTGCTGGAGAATCAACTTTCAACGGTTATCGACAGGGCGGCGCGGTCAACGGTGCGGCTGCGCCTCACGCCGCCCGGCATCGGAAAGGACGACATCATAGCCGTATATGAAAACAGGCTCGACCATTCCAATAAAACGTGCTACTCGCCGTGGTCCACAGCGATACTGAGCGCATACGGCGAACTCTCTCCCTGCTCCAACTACACCGTCGGGAATATCAGAAACGAACCTCTAAGAGAATTGTGGAACAACGAAAAGATGCGCGCATTCAGGCGCGAACTGAAAAAAAGGCGCATTTTTAGCGCTTGCGGCGCGTGTTGCATGATAACGTCGCAGGGAAGCCCATCGCAATACCCTACGCTGAAACGCCAGGCCGCATCCGGCATAAAAGCCTAATGAAACGGCTCGTTAAGCTATATAATTACGATTCCGCGCCTTGACTTGGCGCGAAAGAGATTTTATACCAATTGGAAGGCATAGGGCGCTAAAAACGATATTTACTGAATGATTGAAGTAGAAAGACTTGTAAAGAAATACGCCGATATTACGGCCATTGACGGAATCTCCTTCCGGGTTGAAAAGGGCGAGATACTCGGATTCCTGGGGCCGAACGGCGCGGGGAAGACGACCACCATGCGCATACTCACCTGCTTTATGCCGGCGTCTTCGGGCAGGGCGACCGTGGCGGGGTACGACTGTTCCGAAAGTCCCATGGAAGTCAAAAAACGCATCGGTTACCTTCCGGAATCCGCGCCGCTTTACAGCGACATGAAGGTAGGCGAATTCCTGGACTTTTCCGCAACGGTGAAGGGACTCACGGGCGACTCCAAAAAGAGGAAAATCTCCCGGGTAATGGAAGATACCGGGATATCGGACGTATCCAAACGCCTTATCGGAAAACTCTCGCGCGGTTACCGCCAACGCGTCGGGCTGGCCCAGGCGCTCATTAACGACCCGGAAGTCCTCATACTCGACGAGCCCACCGCCGGACTCGATCCCAAGCAGATAGTGGAAATAAGGGAATTGATAAAAAACCTCGCGGGGAAAAGGACCATTATCCTCAGCACCCACATCCTGCCGGAGGTTTCGATAGTCTGCGACCGCGTGGTGATAATAAACAAGGGCAAGGTGATTGCCGAAGACACGCCGAAAAACCTTACCGCCCAAAGGGAAAACAGGCATACGTACAGCCTTACGGTGGACGGAGACCAGCAAGACGTCACGAACTTGCTTTTGCGCATTGACGGCGTAAAAAGCGTCGAACCGGATGGCGATATACCGGCCGGCCATATAAAGGGAACCGAGCGTTCCTTAATTATTGAAACCGGCACGGAAAACGATTTAAGGCGCGACATATCGGCGGCTGTCGTAAACGCGGGATTCGGCCTTCTGGAAATGCGGCAAAAAGCGCTTAG
>JAZFVB010000072.1:0-5747 GCA_036447515.1 Nitrospinota bacterium | reverse complement strand
CGTTGAGCGCCAGCAGATTCGTCTGATCGGCAATGTCGTCAATAACGCTTATTATCTCGCCTATCTGTTGCGAACTTTTGCCGAGTTCTTCAATGATCGCGGCGGATTCCTTTACGCTGTTTTCTATGCTGGACATGCCTTTGATGGCTCCCGAAACTACGTTGCCTCCCGTTAACGCGGCATTCGAAGCGGATTTCGCCGAGTCCGAAACGGCCAAGGAATTTCTTGCAACTTCCGATATGGTTGCCCTCATTTCTTCCATCGACGTTGCAATCTCTCCCACCTGTGCGGACTGTTTTTCCGTACCTTTATAGGACTGCTCGGCCGTTGTGTACAGCTCGGTGGCCGAAGAGGCCAGATGGCCGGTAATTTCCGTTATGCCTTCTATGAGGTTATAAAGCCCGGAAACGAAAGCGTTGAACCATCTTGACAGTTCGCCAATTTCGTCGGTGCGTGTATCGCTCAGCTTCCGGGTAAGGTCCTTTTCCCCCTCGGCCATGTCTTTGAGGGAGGCGGTTGTTTCATCTATCGGTTTGATTACCGCGATTATCATGTATACGGCCATTCCGACGGCAATGAGTATCACCAGTACGCTGGATAGGATCGCAGACCAGTATATATGCTTATGGTTTATGTTGGCGATATTTGTGTAGATATTAACGAGATCGTCGCTGAGCTTTCTTAGGTTGTTGGATTCAAGGAGGATGGCAGTTTTGAGGGCGAATGCGTTCAAATCTTCGTCTGAGTTTATCAGGCCGTCCACCACCTTTGTAAATTCGGCGAATTTGGCTTCAATCTCGACTATTTTTTCCTGGGCGGTTTTATCGTCTATCATCCCTACTCTTTTTGATTTCGTCATTTTGAGATCGGCCGGGTATTCGCCGCCGGCCTTCAATGCCGATAGCGTTTTACCGAAAATGATTTTAGCGGTTGTGTATTCGCTAAGGCTGGGGTTGAATTGCTCGTATCCGGCGGCTATGTCTTTGGAGAGGAGCATCTTGAACCTCCTTATTCCAAGCATATCGCCCACCTTAAAGTCTTTCCGGCTTATTTTGGAATGACACGAAGAACATGCTTTAACGGTTGCGACATCGGCGGTGTAGAAAAGGAGGTAGAGCTTTTCGTCTTCCTCAAGGGTGGAATTGTATATCTCTCCGGGATTCTGTTCAAGGTATTCTCCTGCCTTTGCGTCCTGTTCCAGCACATATCCCTTTTTGGGGTTTACCGGTGTTTTGGCGATTATATCTATCGATATTTCACGTCCGGTGAAATCTTTTATATGACCGAATTCTTCATTTACCATCCTTGTGAGCGTTCCGGGGAAAGGCACCGACGGCTCTGTTTCCTTGCCGGGCGTCATCGAAATTCCTATTCCCGCCCTTTTGGCTGCCGGGATTACATGCTTTGTATAGACCATGCGCATCTTTGTGATGTAGTTGCTTAGTATCAGCGTCTGGTTTTTAAGGATATTGTATTCGCCCCTCCTTGATGTATAACCGAGGGCGGATTTAGCCATGGCCTGGCTGAGCATACGCTGGCGTCCGAGGGCGTTGACAATATCGGTGTCATTTGCGGCGTTATCAAGCGCGGATATTACGCGTCCGCTTGTTATCAAAACAACCAGGATGAGAACCGCGCTTACCAGAATAATTTTCAGTCTTAAAGTCACTGACTATTTCCCCCGCTTCCCCACTTAAGAATTTCGATATCTTTTCCCAATTCTAAGTCTACAGGTCTTAAAAGGTCAAATACATATTTTAGAATTTCTTCCGCCGCCCGCGCCTTTATCAGGCTGCTGAAAAAGTAGCCTCATAAGCAATCCATGAATGGATTGCCCAAATTGCGTAGGCTGATAGCCAACCAATTTGAAAGGCTCGGACGAATTTATTTCGACCAAGCCGCAGCTGAAAAATTCCCGGATGGACTTTTTCAGCAACTTGTTAAGCATCGTAAAGCCTGCTGAAGAAGCCTTTCGGTTCCTTAATCTCCTCGCCCGAGACCTCCGCGAATTTTCTTAGAAGTTCTTTTTGTTCCTTGTTCAGTTTTTGCGGCACTTTCAGGATTACCTGAACGTAAAGGTCTCCTTTGCTGGCGCTGTTAAGACGGGGCATTCCCTTGCCGGCAATCGTAAGGATTTCGTGCGATTGTGTTCCGGGTTTTATTTTGAGCCTTTCATTCCCATAGAGGGTGGGCACTTCAACTTCGGCGCCTAGCGCGGCCTGCGAAAATGTAACCGGCAGACGGCACGCAAGGTTATCGTCATGCCGCTCGAAAAAATCGTGGGTAGCCACTTCTATCATCACGTACAGATCGCCGGACGAAGCTCCACCCATGCCCGGTTCGCCTTCACCTGTCAGGCGCAAATGGGCGCCTGAATAGATTCCGGGGGGGATTTTCACCTTCAGTTCCCTCGCTTTGGGTTCCTTGCCAGTGCCCCGGCACTCTTTGCACGGCTTTTTTATTATTTCTCCTTTTCCCCCGCAGACGTTACACGGCATCCTCATCGTAAAGAAACCCTGCCTTATGTTCATCTGCCCGCTCCCCTGGCACCTGTCGCACCTTTCCGGGTGGTATCCATCTTCCGTGCGCATGCCGTTGCACGCGCGGCAAAGAACGTTCTTTCGCACCGAGAAACTTTTTTCGGTTCCTTTTGCCGCATCGTCGAGACTGATTTTCATGTTGTATTGCAGGTCGGCGCCGCGGCCACTTTCGCGCTGACGGGCGCCGAATCCGCCGAAGCCACCCCCGCCGAAGAATTCCGAAAATAGGTCGCCGAACGAACTGAATATATCTTCGAAACCGCTGAATCCGGAAAAGCCGGAGCCTTTAAGGCCGTCGTGGCCGAACTGGTCGTAGATGCGCCGTTTTTCGCCGTCGTGCAGGACTTCGTAGGCTTCTGCCGCTTCCTTGAATTTCTCTTCCGCTTCGAAGTTGCCCGGGTTTTTGTCCGGGTGATATTTCACCGCGGCTTTGCGGTATTCCTTTTTTATCTCTTCTTTTGTCGCGTCCCGGTCAACGCCAAGGACATCATAGTAGTCGCGTTTTATCACTTTTATTCCTTGAAGCGCCCCACGACGACCTTTGCCGGCCTTACAAGCTTTTCGTTGAGCAAATATCCGGGGTGGACAATCTCGATTACCTTGCCGTCCTTTTCGTTGTCGTTCGTGTCCGCCACATGTACGGCCTCGGCGACGGCGGGGTCGAATTCTTTTCCGAGGCAGTCCACTTCCTTCATGCCTAACCCGTCAAAGATTCGCATAATCTCAAGTTGTATCATGTCGACGCCTTCAATCAGCTTGTCCACGTCTTTGCTTTTACGCGCGGAGTCCTTTGCCATCTCCAGATGGTCGAGCGTGGGCAGGATTGCGCGCGCGAACTCCGCGATGCGTCCTTCCACTCTGCTATCGACGTCTTTTCGAAGCCTTTCCCTGAACTCGTCGTTTTCGGCCATTTTTTTCTTGTAGGCGGCTATGTATTCCTTAAGTTTCCCTTCGCCGGCCTCGACCTGCTGTTTAAGGTTTTCAACGTATGTCGGCAGACGCTCGACGTCCGGATCTTTTCCGTTTTCGCCGCTTTCTTCTTTGTCAACCCAGTGACGCTTGTCTTTTATTTTCAGTTCCTGTTTTTTCTTGCTCATTTGCGAATAGTCTCCATTACGAAAGCTCAAGAACGTTTCCTTCTAACGCTTGTCCATATCCCCGCAAAAAGAACGGACGCGGGCAGGCCGATTATGCTGATGGCGATAATTATATAGAGCTGTCTTGCGGTGAATATTATAGGGTCGATTCCGGCTTCCTTGGGGCGGATGGAGATCAGGTTGTCGTCATGTGTCAGCCAGTTGACGGCGTTCATGAAGAAATCAAGATTCCCCGAAAGCTTTATGTACGAGTCGGCCACGAAATCCGAGTCGCCGAAAACGACGATTGTACCTTTATCGGCCTTGCCGGCCTTGTTGATACCTTCTTGCTTATCCTTTATGTCTTCGATTTCAATAACCGCTGAAAGAATTAGCGGGCCGGGGTTGTCCCGCCCCTCGTCCTCTTTCGCTATCGACTTTTCGGTAAGGTCCTTGCGGTTGGTTTCGCCCCACGCGCTTTCAATAGTCATCGCCAACGGCTGAACCACGATTCCCATTTCCTTTGCCGGGACGATCCTGAGGGAGCGAGCCAGCGGATAGATGGTCATCAGCTTGAATTTATCTGTTATCGGGTGGCGCTTGTAACTGGATGCTGTGGGGGCAAGGTAATCGCCGCCAATCGTCTTTGAAACCTTGTCGATAATTATGTCGTCGTTGAGCCTTATGCCGAATTTCTCCAAGAACTTTACGGTTTCGCCGGTTTCCATGGTTCCGGTTTCCATGGTGTAAGGGTCGGCCATTAAAATCAATTTCCCTCCGCTTCGCAGGTACGATTCGATCTTATCAAGTTCGCTTTTCGGTAAATCCTTAGAAGGGCCCGCCACTATCAGCACGGCGGCGTCTTTGGGAACTCCTTCAACCGCAAAAAGCTGTATGTCGGCAACCTCGAAGTTTTCCTTTTTCATCCCTTCAACGAGCCTGCTATAGCCCTTGCCGCCCGTTCCGTTTATATCTTTTTCGCCGTGCCCCGTCGTAAAGTAGGCCTTCTTTGCCTTTTCGGACACAACCTTGATAATTGCGTTTGTAAGCGTTTCCTCGTTGAACCTGCCTATGAATGTTTTCTTTTTCCCGTCATCTCTTTCGACAACATAGGTGTTATACCGCGTAACTTTATACTTTTCGGCGACGAGTTTCTTTTTATCGGGATCGACGAATTCCCAAGTGAAATTTTTCCCGGCCCACTCGTACTGTTCCATCAGGCGCTTCTGGTCGACCCTGCCGAGGGGATCGTCCTTTACGAAAGCGATTGTCTTTATCTTGTGGCGCAGGTTTTTAAGGATTTTCATTGTTTGCGGGGAAAGGGTGAATTTTGCGGTATGAGTAAGGTCCAGCCTTTTATAGTATTTTGCGGCCGCGAAATTGACGAGGCCCACTACCCCGATAACAACCAGAACGTAGAAAAAGAGGCTCGTCCAGTAATAAAGCGCTTTTTTCATGAGCGCCACCTCTTCGATTCAATCACGCGCAGCGTCGAGAAAATAAAAAGCCCGGAAAAACTCAGGTAATAAATAACGTCGCGCGTGTCGATTATTCCCGACGCGAAGCTTTCAAAATGTTTGAAGATCGAAAGGTACCTTATTATTTCGGCAATCGGCTCGCGCGAATCGCCCGCAAGCCATCCGACCAGCCAGAAGGCCATTATCATCCCAAAGCTCCACGCCGCGGCGATGACCTGGTTTTCCGTAAGGGAGGAGATGAATACTCCAAGCGAAATGAAAGCGGTGCCCATCAGAAAAAGTCCCAGATAGCCGGTGAACATTTCGCCCAATGGCACAGGTTTGAAGTAAAGGACCATAAGATAGTGGGAGGCGGTAAAGGCCAGCATCACGGCAAAGACCGTAACCGCGGCCATGAACTTGCCTACGACCAGCGCGAAACCGCTTATCGGATATGTAAAGAGTATTTCAATGGCGCCAGATTTTTTTTCCTCGCTGAACGATTTCATCGTAAGGAGCGGCATTATCAACAACATCAAAAAGGCGGTGGAACTGAAAATCGGGCGCAGTATTCCCTCGGCGACCGTAAGGCCTTCCATTTTGAACATCTGATTGCTTCGGATAGCCTCGAAGCTTAGGCGCGAATATTCGTTCAGTACCAGCGAGAAAAGGAT
>JAZFVB010000071.1:0-2449 GCA_036447515.1 Nitrospinota bacterium | reverse complement strand
AAAGCCCCACCAGCTTTGCGTTCATCGGCTCGGTGGAAGTGGTCTCGGTATCGACGGCGAAACCTTTCGACGATTCCAACAAGACGCAAAGCTTCTTCAACTCCTTTTGCGTAAGGACGGCGGAGTATTCGGCTTTAGCTTGAGGCGCTTCAGGCGACTCTTCAGGCAACGCCGGCTCGGATTGTTTCCCGCCGCCAATATCAACCACCCTACGGGTGGCAGGCAGCCCCGGCTCGGCCGCCGACTCTGCCAATTCCGCCAATTCCAAAAGAAGCGATTTAAAATTAAGCTCCGTGAAGAGCTTCCTAAGTTTGCCTGCATCCGGCTCCGGCAATTGCCATGAGTCTATATCCATCTCCATATCGAGATCGGTCTTAAGCTCCACAAGTGTGCGGCTGAGCCGCGCGTCTTGGGCATGGTCTATGAGCGACTGGCGCAGCTTTGGTTTTTTTATTTTGTCGGCGTTTTTTAAAACGTTTTCCAGGTTCCTGTGTTCGTTGATAAGCGCCTGCGCCGTTTTCTCGCCAACGCCCGGAACGCCCGGAATGTTATCGGACTTATCGCCCATTAGCGCAAGCATGTCCCCCAGCAGTTCCGGGGGCACGCCGAACCTCTCTTTAACTGCCGCCGCGTCTATGCGTTTTCCCTTCAGGGGATCGAGCACAGTCACATGGTCCGTTACAAGCTGCATCAGGTCCTTGTCGCCGGTGACTATAGTTACGTCGTAGCCCAGCTTGACAGCCCTTTGCGCGGCGCAGGCCAACAGGTCGTCCGCCTCCAGTCCCGGTCTTTTGAGTATTTCCACGTTGTGCGCCTTTATCACCCGTTCTATGTAAGGAATCTGCGCGGCCAGGTCTTCTGGCATGGCATCGCGGTTTGCCTTGTATTCCGGGTACATCTCGTGGCGGAACGTCTTTTCCCTGGAATCGAGCGCTATCGCTATGGCGTCCGGTTTTTCATCGCGGATGATCTTGCGGAACATCGTTGCAAAACCGTACGTGGCGTTTGTCGGCGTTCCGTCGGCGGCGGTAAGGTTGTGGCGGATTCCGTAATACGCGCGGTAATAAAAGCCGGCGCCGTCTATAAGGTAAAGGCGCTTCGGCTTTTGCTTGGGGTTGAACTCCAATTTACGTTTTGATGCCATTGAATGATTATCCCAGATAACAAACCCAGATAACAAACCCGGATAATAAACATGGAAACAAACGATAACGGCAAAGGGAAAGAAGCTACCCGTTACTTGTCCTCGCCGCCGGATTTTGTGATTTGCCTTAAAAGCGACTTTAAGGGAAAGTAGGCGATGCTCATAAATATTACTATCAGTATGATGGCGTGCGGCGAGTGCAGAACCCGTCCTAGCGGATTGTTGATGAGTATCGCCGCCGTATAGCCCACGCCTATTATGCCAGCCAGCAACGGAAACATGACCGCCTCTATATTTTTAAGGGTCGACCCGCCCTGATCTTTTTCCTCGGGATTATTGTTCACCGCGTTCTCCATAATCAACGATTATATAGAACCTTCGCGCCTTTTTCACCAATATGTTAGACGCTTTGGAAATCACCGATCTGTGTCCGTCAAATAATAAGTATGATGGGAATTGTAACCGGCCCGGAAGCTGACGCAGAAACTGGCCCTAAAACCGGCTGGCTGGCGGCGTCCCGACATTACCCCATGCCCAAATTCCCCGCATCGGTTAGAATAAGTAACTCATATGAGAAGAGTTACGAGTCAAAGCGGCATGGAAACCGGCTCGCCAAAGGTTTCGCCAGAAGGTTCAATAAAAGCGGATCTGGAGCTTGTATCGAGGATTGGGAACGGGGACCCGGACGCGTGGGCGGAGTTCGTGGAAAGGTTCACGGGCTGGGTTCTTTACCGGGCCACAAAGTGGTGCATGGGAACGTGTCGGCATTCGGCATCGGGAATCGAGTGCGGACTGCAGGCGGTATCCCGGAAAATGCGCGGCGTGGGTGCGCGGCCCCGAACTGAGGAGTGCGACGACGGCATGGACATTTACGTCTGGATAATCGAGCAGCTAAAGAAAAAGGCGGCGAGATACAAGGCAAAAAACGGCAGCCGCCTTTCGACCTACATATTTACGGTACTCAATTCAAAAGAGCTTTACGTTGATTGGCTCAGGTGGAAATATGGCCGCGTCTTTTAGCCCCACGGCATATAACAGGCTTCCGGCCTCGATGAAGGGCCTTTCAAGGGAGGCGCAGACCGCGTGCATATTCATGCGTCTCAGGAAAACCGAAGAACAGATAGCGCAAGAAATGGCTATTTCAATCGACGAAGCCACGCGGCTGGCAAACGAGGTGCGGCGCGCGCTGATCTCTTCGGGCGAGTACGACCTTATATCCGACCCCGTAATGGTGTCATTAAGCGAGAACAGCGAAAACAGCGAAAGCGGCAAAGGCGGCGTAGAACTGGCCTCGGGCGAAACGGG
>JAZFVB010000070.1:0-3689 GCA_036447515.1 Nitrospinota bacterium | reverse complement strand
CTTTTTTCTCCACGGGTTTTTCAGCCTCAGGTGCTTTTGCTTTGCATGCAAAAGTTCCCAAGATGAGCATTCCCAATAGCGGTAATAAAAGTAACTTTTTCATTTTGTACCCCTCTCTTTAACGTTTGCGGATTGACTTATGAAACCTTTCTACTCAGAATTCTCCACTCGATTCGCACTCCTCCAACTAAAACGAGTTTAATGTCCTATTTTATATCAAAAGTTTTCCTTAAAAGCCAGTACAAAACCGGCAAAATAAAACGGGCTGCTGCCCAAATAATAATTAGGGTGTCATGCTGAGTCGAAGCATAACTTGTTGTTTTGCAGGTCTACCACCCTTCGACCACCTAAAGGCGGCAGGCACGCTCAGGGCGACAAGTATTTCAAGGTTTGGGCAACAGCCCGAAAAGATGCGTTTCGGCTACGTTCTATGAGTCTTTCCTTGCACGCGGGCCTTGCGTACGGGGTTTAATATGCGCTAGATTGTGAGGTATGTTCGATTTGCTAAAAAAAGTTTTCGCCAAAGGCGCGGCCACCGATTCAGGGAAGGATTCGGGGAAGGAGGTTAAAAAAGACTTCCACGACGTTCGTGTGGCGGCTTGCGCCCTTTTGCTGGAGATGGCGGGCATCGACGGCGAATTCAGCGACGTGGAGCGGGAGCATATTGTGTCCATACTGGAAGAGAGTTTCGGGATGTCCGGCAAGTACGCCGACGAACTGATAGCGGCCTCGCGAAAGGAACTGGAAGGCGCCATCGACATGTGGCAATTCACCAACATGATAAACGAGAGCTATTCGCGGCAGGAGAAGATGGACGTTATCGAGACGGTGTGGAAGGTTGTTTACGCCGACGGCAAGCTGGACAAGCACGAGGACTACCTGGTGCACAAGCTGGCCAACCTTTTGCGCCTGACGCACAAGGAACTTATCGACGCAAAGCTGAAGGTGATAAAAGCCAATAAAGAGGCGGGCTGAAAAGGGCGCGGTTTGCGTTCTAAAAAATGGGCGCGGAAAAACCTTTGATGATAGGCATTGCGGGGCCTTCGTGCGCGGGCAAGACGGCGCTGGCGGAAATCCTTGCGCGTCGGCTGAAGGATAGCGGCAAGAAAATCGGCGCGTCGCTCTTATCGCTCGATTCGTACTACCGCGACCTTTCCCACCTTGAAATGACGGAGCGCAAGAAAAACAACTTCGATTCGCCCGATGCGCTGGACAGCGGCCTGCTGATAAGCCATGTGCGCGACCTATCAAAGGGCGTGAGCATTCAAAAGCCGGTTTACCGTTTCGACGTGCACACAAGGGAAGACGAAACCCAAACCGTAAAGCCGGAAAACTTCGTGGTCGTGGAGGGTCTTTTTGCGTTTTACTGGGAGGAGCTGAGGAAGCTTTTCGACGTGAAGGTCTTTGTGTCGGCCGCCGACGAGACGTCGTTTGAAAGGCGTTTGCGGCGCGACACTATTGAAAGGGGCAGCGCGCGCGATTACGTAATAATGCAGTACGGGCGCGACGTAAAGCCGATGTTCGATGCGCACGTTCTGCCGACGAAGGTCCACGCCGATATCGAAGTGAACGGCGCCGCGCCCCTCGAAGAATCCGTCGCCAGCGTCTTAAGCAGGATTGGAGAAGTAAGCGGAAGGTAACGTCTGGCTATTCGGGTTAATTAATAGGGGAAGCGGAAGCTATTCTTAAAGCTTGCGCTTCCCCTTTAAAAAGGCTGTGAGGTTTTACAGGCCCCTTGCCTTATGTTGCCCGGCCCTCGAAACATTGATAAGCCTCGTCCAGAAGGCTTGCGAACAGGTCGAAATCCTTGTATTCCATATCCACGCGGAAAAGCGTATGTTCCATTCTCTCGCACGATATTTCCATGTTGGTTTCCGTATCCCGCATCGTGTGCCTGTAAATGGCAAGTACGTGGAAATAGACCCCGTGCGGCAGTCTGTCCACCCTGCTAAGGTTCAGGCTAAAAAGTTTTTTCGAAAAGACCATCTCTTCTCCGAAATAGTCGTTCTCGCTCCATTCAATGACCGAAAGGAACTCTTCCTTGCTCCTGAAACCGTAAGGCTCGTTGCTGTAGGCTACCTTGCCGAGTTTCCACGCCATGTCGTAGTCATCGTTGTAGTAGGCCAAAAGGAACGGTTTCAGGCTGGAATTAAAAATTTCCATCTGGGCGGCCGTCGGTTTTTCAATTACACCTGCGTAGCCGATAAGAACACTGCTTAAAATTGCGAGGGTTGTAAAAATTTTTGCTTTCATATTCATTCCCTCCTTTCAATTGTCTGTCTGCTAAAGCTGTTGTTGGCGTATTGATGCATTTACGGTGTTATCAAAGCGGCATTCAAGGGGAGTATCCCCGATGCCGATGAACCTGTCGAAATCTTCCGAGTTTGCCTGAACCCTGAAAAGGATGTGTTCCATCCGCTTGCAGGTCACTTTTATACCAGTTTGGATGTCCTCGGTGGTTACATCGTAAAAGGTGGTCACGTAGAAATATTCGCCGTCAGGCATTATGTCCACGCGGTTAAGATTCATATTCGTGAGATTCCTGGATACTATCGCCTTTCCATCCTGATGGCCTTTGTCGTAATCCTTTAGATGCTCTACGAAATCTTTTTTAGAATCGAACGAATGCGGATGGTTTCTGTATGCCTCTTCGCCGATGTCCCACGCTTTGTTGTAGTCCGAACCGTAAAACGCCCGCAGAAACGGCTGAATGGTGGAACTCCAAATGTATTGCTGTTCGGCCGTTGCCTTGTCTATCTGGCCGTAACTTATGAAAACGCTTCCGAAAACCATGAGGGCTGTAATAAGTGCAACTTTCATCTTCTTGTCCATTTCCGGTCCTTGCCTTTCTTATCGGCATCACTTATGAATATAAAAAAAGCATAATTTGTGCCAAAACGGCCTGTTTTTAAACCTATGATTAATAAGACGTCCAGGCTGGAAAGATTTTGGGCAGTTGAATATGTTGCAGAAATTTCAGACTTTGTCACTAAAACTGTAAAAAAATTACAAGAATAGAAAAAGACTTGACCAGTTCTATCAGGTTGCTGAAAAAGCGGCCCGATAAGGAATCGATGGCCGGAATTTAAATGGATTGCCCAAATTGCATAAGCTGAAAGCCAAGCAATTTGAAAACCTTGGACGAATTTATTTCGACCAGGCCGCGGCTGAAAAAGTTCCGGATGAACTTTTTCAGCAACCTGTTGGTATAGAGCCTTTCTTACGGTCCGAAGTCGTACTCTTCGTTCGTGCCCAAGTAGCTTTCGCCGTTCCATCCTCCAACCACGTATATTTTGCCGTTAACGACGGCGCTTGCGGTAAGGCTTCTACCCGTCGGCATCGGAGCTCTTGTGATCCATGTATCTGTTGCGGCGTCGTATTCTTCATCTACGGCAAGCCTGTTTGTGCCGTCGTAACCGCCCATCACGTAAATCTTGTCGTTAATTACGCCGGCGATAAGGGCCGAGCGCGCCGTTGGCATTTCCGTTTTCGTTTGCCACGAGTCGGATGTGGGATCGTATTCCTCTACCAGCTTCAAACGATTGAGACCGTCGAATCCGCCAAGCGCGTAGATTTTTCCGCTAACGGCGGTGCAGGCGGTATAATCGCGCAGAGTTGTCGAGGCAGTCTCCGTTACCCATGAATCGGTGGAAGGATCGTAAACCTCTATTATGCCGAGGTAGTTCACA
>JAZFVB010000069.1:0-4948 GCA_036447515.1 Nitrospinota bacterium | reverse complement strand
GTTACGACATTAAGCTCCGAGTGCGTCAACACTACCCCCCAAATGGCTCCCGCCGCCGCCAGCGGAACGGTCAACATGATGATTAAGTGATAGAGGAACGATTCGAATAGCGACGACATCAAAAGGTAAATGATGATCATGGCCAGTATGAAAGAGCCGGAAAGCGCGCTGGCCGTCCTTTTAAGGTCTTCCGCGCTTCCGGTTAAGTTTATGTTGTATCCGTAAGGCAGGGTTTGCCGTATGGGGTCCACTATCTCGTTCGTCACCATGTCCATCATTGCTTCCAGTGCTATCTCGTTGGCGATGGTAACGTTTAGCGTTATAGACCTGTCCAACTCTATATGCTCGACGGCGGTGGGGCCGAACGTCTGCTTTATGCTTGCAAACGATTTAAGGGGCGTCGCCTTGCCGGAAGGAGTGTAAATGAGCAGTTCCTCAAGGGCGTGGAAATCCCTGAACAACGATCTATCGCCTCTGATGGTGATGTCGTATTCCTTGCCGCCCACCTTAAAGGTGGTCGCCTTTTTGCCCGCCACGAATGTTTCTATAACGTCGGCGGCTTCCTGCAAGCTAAGGCCAAGGTTCGCGGCCCTTTCACGGTCGAGCGTAATGCGGTATTCGGGGTTTCCGGAGTCGTAACTGCTCCGTACAAGCTGTACGCCTTCAAGCTTCTGAAGCCTGCCCTGGATATCCTGCCCGAGCTTTTCAACCATTCCCAGTTCAAGCCCCCTAATCTCCACATCGAATCCCTTGCCGAGCGCCCGCTGGAAAAGCGGCACCTGGAATGCCCGCATGAAATAAAAACCGGGCACGTCGCCCACCATGGAATTTATCTTTTGCACCACCTCGGGAATCCGCAGTTTCCATTTGTCCTTTACCCTCATGCCGATCCCCTTGAACCTGTCGGAGACGACGTGGAACATCATGCTCTTCTCTTCCATGTTGATTATCCGGTCCGCTACGATGTCCGACATCTCCTGCACCTTTTCGTTGTTCGTGCCGGTTATCGGCTTCATAATCATCAGGACAAAGTTGCGGTTGCCCAAAGGCATATATTCCTTTTGCGGAAGGTAACTGATCGACGCCGCCGCCCCCGCGATTATAAGGGCCGAAACCGTGATGTTGCGCGCCCACCCGCCGGACGCCAGCCATTCCGTCAGGGAAACGAAAAACCGGTGCACAATTTTCCCTATCGGCGCAAAGGAGAGATAGTAGGCCGGCATGAACTTTTTAAGTTTCTCTTCGTCCAGGCCGCCGCTTACGGCCCTCGCGCTAAGCATCGGAATGAGCGTTACCGCGATTATCATCGAAAAACCGACGGCCGCCGATATCGCGATGGAAATATCCCGGAACAGTTGGCCGGCTTCTTCCTCTATATAGATTATCGGGATGAACACGGCAAGCGTCGTTAGGGTAGAGGCCAGTATCGCGCCCCACACCTCGGCCGTGCCGTCGAAAGCGGCCTTGAATCTTGGTTTCCCGAGCTTGGCATGGCGGTAGATGTTTTCCGTAACGACTATGGCGTTATCCATCACCATTCCGGCGGCAAAGGCTATTCCGGCAAGCGATATTATGTTTATCGAGCGTCCCAGTAAATTCAGGACGATGAAGGTGCAAAACATCGCAATGGGGATGGTTGCGCCCACTATAAGCATCGAGCGCACGCTGCGCAAAAAGAAAAGAAGGACGAGCACGGCGAAAACGGCGCCGAGCTTTATATTGCTTACAACGAAATCGATGGAATCCCAGATGTAGTCCGTCTGGTCGTACGCTTCGATTATTTCCAGTTTTCTCGGCGCCAATTCCCGGTTCATTTCCTTAATGGCTTCCTCGACGCCTCTTATCACCTTGATCTCGTTTTCGCCCGATTTTTTTATTATTCCGAATGCCACCACGGGTACGCCGTTCCTTTTAACGAGCGAGTTTTTTTCCTTATATGTATCGAAGACTTTTGCGACGTCCTTCAGGTAAACGACGCCGCGTTCGTCGGAACGAATGATTATGGAGCTGATGTCGCCGACGTCTTTAAAGAGGCCGACGGTTCTTACAAGATACCTTCGCTTGCCCTCGTCGATGTGGCCGCCGCGCACGTTCCTGTTTTCCCGCACCAGCGCCCTTCGCACGTCCGCAACGCTGACACTGCGCGCGGCGAGCGACTTGTAGTCCAGCTCCACCCGTATTTCGCGCTCCTGCCCGCCGTAAACGCGCAAGGAACCGACGCCGGGAATTCGCTCGAAGCGCGGCTTGATGTAGTCTTCGGCCACCTGCCGCATCTGGTTGGTTGTCATCGGCCCCTTTAGCGTCGCCCAGTAGATCGGGCGTTCCTCGTCGGAGGTTATCGTCTTCACCACCGGCTCGTCGGCCTCTTCGGGCAGGTCCCCTACGAGGTTAAGCTTCTTTATTATGTCTATGGTGGCAACGTTCTTGTCGGTGCCCCAGTCGAACTCAAGCGTTATGGAACTGCTCCCCTCCAGCGATTTCGACGTGAGTTTTTTGAGGTTTTCGACAGCCTGAACCTTTTCCTCTATCGGGCGGGTAATCTGTTCTTCAACTTCGAGGGGCGCGGCGGCGGGGTAGTCGGTCCTTATTGTGATGAAAGGCTTGTCGATGGTCGGCTTCATCTGTATCGGCAGGTTTATTAAAGACACGTAACCGAAAAGCGCCACGAGTAGCACCCCCACGATTACGGAAACCGGCCTTTTAATTGCTGTGTCGATTATCCACATGGTTTTTCTTGCTCAATTTGCCAAGCTGGCAAAGTTTCGATTAGGGAACCTACCTTCTTATCGTTACATTCACCTGCGCGCCGTCGCGCAGAATTTCGTTGCCGGTAACCACCACCTCGTCGCCGGCCTTCAGGCCGCCTTTAATTTCCACCATATCTCCCACCTGCTGAAGGACGGAAACGTTAATCTGGCGCACCTTGCCGTCTTCCACCTTGAAGACGATCTTCATCGGGCCGCGCTCGACTATGGCGTCCTTGGAGACCATTATCGCCGTGACGCGGCGCGACAATATTTCCACGCGCGCAAACAGGCCGTCGCGCGCTATTCCCTTCGGGTCGTTAAACTCCACACGAACCATGAAGCCCCTGCTTTCCAGGGACGCGCGCGGCGCAATGCGCGTAAGTTTTCCCTTGAACTCCACTTCGGGGTAGGCGTCCAGCCGGACGATTGCGGACGAATTCAGGCTGACCCTCGACAGTTCTTTTTCGGGAAACTCTGCGCTTACGTAAACCGACGAAAGGTCCACGATGTCGAAAACCGGATCGCCCGCCCTGACCCAGTCGCCCTTTTGCAAATATTTTTTTGCCAGGTATCCGGGAAAGGGCGCCCGCACCTTGGTCAGGTTGAGGTCGCGCCGCGCACTTTTGACCTCGACTTTGCGCAACGTAACATCGGCCTGCGCCATCTTGCGGTTGAGAGTTGCGGCCTGGGCCTCTTCCATGGACATTACGTTTTTCTTGTAAAGCGTCGTCATCCGGTCTTCATCCAGCCGCGCCTTTTCGAAAGCGGCCTTGGCGCGTTCCAGCGCGGCTTCGGCGATTTCCATGCTTATGCGGTACTTTTCGGAATCTATGTGAGCCACCGCTTCGCCGTCCTTTACGGAGTCGCCGACCTCTTTATGGAATTCGATTACCGCTCCCTGCACTTCGGCGCGAACCGTCGCAGACCGCGCGGAATGCACGTTGCCGAAAAGCGGGATCGTCTCGCCAAGTTCTTTCTCGATAGCCTTTGCGGTTTCAACCGGCGGCGGCGGGCGGTTGAATTTTTTCCCGGCTGGTTGGGACTGCTTTTTCCCGCCTTTCGGTTTTTCTCCTTTTGGTTTCTCTTCTTGCGCCGTTACGGCGTAAGCCGCGGCAAAAAGGAAAAGCGCCGCGATAAGTAATCTGAAAATTTTCATTTCCCCGTGCTTCCGAATCCACCCGCTTCCCTTGATGTATCGCCAAGTTTTTCCACTTCTTTTATGTGCCACTCCGGCGCCTCGACGGGAACTATCTGTGCTATCTTGTCGCCCGCTTTAACCGGGAAATCGCGGACGGAATCGTTTCGCAAAATTATAATGATTTCTCCCCTATAGCCGCCGTCGATAACGCCGCCGGATGTATATATCCGGCCCGATGCCATCGACGACCTGTCCTTGATTACGCCGCCCCATCCTTCGGGGAACTCCAGGGCGATACCGGTGCCCACCTTACGCTGGCCGCCGGCGGGGACTACGCAGTCGATGGCGCTGAAGAGGTCGCATCCCAGGTCGCCCGGATGCGCCGCCGTCGGAATGCGCGCGTTTTCTTTCAGCTTTTTCGCCTTTAAAACAAACACATTTCAATATTACCATTTTTCCCGCCTTGAATAGAGAGGTAGGACGCCGGTATATATTCACAAAAAGACTTTGTTATAATTAAACGCATATACGGGGGCACGATATCAAATACGGAAGGATAAACGTTCTGGCGGGCGGCGTCGTGATACTTATCGGCGGCCTCGGCGGATTCATTCTCGGCTTCACAGTCGATCCCTACTTCGAGGGGGGGTTCTACGCCCCGTCGCTTGCAAGGTTCCTTATTAAAGCCGGTCATTCGCACGGAATGCCGATGGCCTTTTTCAACCTGATAGTCGGCCCGCTGGTCGACAGGCTGAACTTAAGCGACAAAGGGAAAAAATATCTCTCGTACCTCACGCTGGGGTCTTTCATCATGCCGGTCGGCCTTCTCCTTCGCGGGTTTACCGGAGGCGCCATGACGTTCGCGCCGGTTGTCCTTATAGGGGCGCTCTGTTTCCTTTCTTCGGCGGCGCTGATAGCAAAAGGCTCGCTGGCCAAATAATACGAACGCCCTTAAAAACTTTCCCGCCCAATCGCCAAAATTATGTATCATTGAACCAATGAACCAGGACCTTTCGGGCGGCGTACGCGTAACCGTAATCGGCGCCATTGTAAATATCGCGCT
>JAZFVB010000068.1:0-4111 GCA_036447515.1 Nitrospinota bacterium | reverse complement strand
CTCGATGCCGACCGCATTATCAACCTGCCTAAACTGAAAACACACACGCAGATGTTCATGACGCTTGGGGTAAAAAACATATTCGGATGCATAGTCGGCAAACGCAAAGGCCAGTGGCATTTCAGCGCGGGCATGGACCGCCTCTTTTTCGCGCGCATGATCGTTGAGCTTTATAGCGCCGTATCGCCAGATTTGACCATTCTCGACGGGGTGTTGGGCATGGAAGGCAACGGGCCGGGGACGGGCGGACGGCCCAGGCAATGCAACATCCTTATGGCAAGCCCGGACGCGGTTGCGCTGGACAGGGTCGTGCTGGAGATTATCGGCGCTCAGCCGCAAAGGGTCTTTACGAACTCCGTTGCCGCTGAATACGGGGTAGGGGAGACAGAGCTTTCGAATATACAGGTTGTCGGCGACAGCATGGAAGAATGCAGGGTAGAGGGTTTTGAGTTTCCCACGAGCGACCAGGAGATGATTCCATTGCCCGCCTTTTTACGCAATATGTTGACGGATCAGCTTACATCCAAGCCGCTCGAAGACAGGGAAAAATGTACCCTGTGCGACCTGTGCATAGATGTATGTCCCACGGACGTAATATCCATCGGAAACAAACGGCTGGCTATCAACTACGATAAGTGCATCCGTTGCTACTGCTGCGTTGAAGTATGCCCGGAAGGCGCCATGGAGCCGTACACCCCGTGGCTTTTAAGGCTGATGGGGTAATCCACGCCGTGGTCTGCCGCCCGCCTGCGCGGACGAAGCGCTTCGGCGCGGCGAACCGAGGGCTCCAGCCGCAGGCGCAAGTTTCGGCCTAGTCGGGGCGTTGGGTGTGTAATTGGCGCTACGCACATATACGCGGAGTTCCACATTGAGGTTTTATATTGAGGGGTTTTATTGAAACGGGGGGATAAAGCAAAAAAGACTAAGGAAGCTATCGTTGATGCGGCCTTTGAAGTAATTGTCCAAAACTCCATTTCCGGCGCCAGCACCGCCAAAATAGCAGTGAAAGCCGGCGTGTCTAAACCCCTTTTGCATTATCATTTCAATAAGAAAGAAGCAATCCTTTCAAATGTTTTAGACCGTGTTCTTGAGAGACTCCTTGAAATACCTCTCGAAAGCGCCGCCAGGAATTTGCCGCCATTCGAAGAGATAAAGGCTATTTTTCAGAAGTATAAAGAGACGATTACAGCCGAGCCCTCCCTTCTGGTGGTCTTTTACGACTTCTGGGTCCATGCATACAAAGAGCCCGAGATACGGGAAAAGATAGTAGAGAGGTTCGACGTTTTCCGGGGTTATCTTTCGCAGGTAGTGTCCGAAGGTGTGGAAAAGGGGGATTTTTTACCTGAAAAATCCCACATGGCGCCGGCCATAATACTGGGACTGCTGGAAGGCGCTTCACTGCAACTTATATCCGATCCCAAGGCCTTCAATTTCGATCTTTATCAGTACATCTCGTTGGACGCCATCAGGGCCGTTACGGGCTATAAGGGGGAGTAGGAGTCTTGAATCTTCAATTTATTCCTCCATGCTGACCGGCAAAGCCGATTCGCCCTTAGTGTAAGCCAAAGGAGCTTGATTAAAAACTATAAGCCTGTGAGATTTTTTTGACCGATGCACACCGGCGCCGATGATTTTTATTCTACGGGGTCTGCGGCGGTTTAATCGGTGAGGATATATCTTAGCGGGTTTACGGGAACGCCGTTTAGCATAATCTCGTAATGCAGGTGAGGGCCGGTGCTCCTTCCGGTGCTTCCAACCGTGGCTACCACCTGGCCGCGTTTTACCCTGTCGCCGCGTTTTACATGGTTCTTGGCATTGTGACCGAAGCGGGTGACTATGCCGTATCCGTGATCGATTTCAATGACGTTTCCAAGGCCTTTCGTGCGGGTGGATTCGACCACCACGCCGTTGGCGGGCGCCATTATGATAGCGCCGCGATGAGTGGCGATGTCGAGGCCTTCATGCAGTTCGCGCAGGCCGGTAAAGGGTGAAACCCTGTAACCGAAACCGCTTGTAACCCACCCCCTTGTCGGCCAAATAGAGGGCGTGGAAGTAAGAAGCGAAGACTGATCCTTGAAAAATGAGTCCAACTCGTGAAAGCTTATCTCCTGCTTGCGGGCAAGGGACGAAAGATGATCCAGGTCTTCGTTGAGCTGGTTTAAAAGGCTTGCGGTGTAGAGTTCGCTGGCATTTGTAAAGGTTTCGGAATCGCCGTTCGGACCGCCCACGCCGAAGGTATTAGGCTTTTCCGGCGCCGTTTCAAGAGCAGTTATTATGCGCAACTTTTTATCGAACTTTTCGAGTGTCGCCATCTCCTTCTGGAATTCTTCTATCCTGAGGGCAAATTGCTGTATTTCCAGTTTTTGCCGCATCGATATTTTGCGCAGTTCTTCCAGTTCTTCAATTTTAAGTTCGGTGTTTAGCATGGTGTATGAGAAATAGCCGAAGCCCGATGCCCCGATAATGAAAAGGATTATGAAGAATTTAACAACGTTTTTGGGAATGTTGAAACGCTTCATCTTCCCGGCCAGATCGGCCATAAGGATGACGGTGTATTTTTCAGAGAACAAGCGTCTTATAAAAGATACGTTCATTACTCTTGACTACCCTTATTTTTCTTCACTTATCATTTGCAATTAACATCTCCCCAAATCAAGGAGGGTCTAGTACAGCTTACAAAATCTACCATGATTTTACCATTAAAGTCAACAATATTAAAGAATTAAACACTCTATGTTTCATTTTCGCATTTTACCGGCCAAACAAAAAGCACAAAATCATGGCTAATCTTCAACTCATTGAATAAATTAGCAATATTAATTTCCAGTCGTTTCCGATTTACTATTCCGTCTATTTTATCGGCTCAAAATGTTCACAATATGTTAACTTATCGGATTTTTATGCGTTGGAGTAAAGGAAATAAACCTGAATGGCAGGCTATTAGCCCAGGAGCTCATTTAGGTCTTTTTCGAACTTTTCCACGTCGAAATGGTTTCCGTCCATGAACCTGCCGTCGAGTTCCAATGTAGGCACCACTCGTTTGCCCCTGGCCGCTATAACCGTTTCCACCGATTCTGGATGTTTGTCGAGGTCTATTTCCTCGTACTCGATGCCCCTGTTTTCCAGGAAACGCTTTGACGCGCGGCAGTCGGGACACCAGTCGAATGTGTATATTTTTATTTTGCTCATTTATTAGAATTTAGCATCTATGTTTGGGGTGCGCAACTTTTTAGATTTTCGGATTAAGCGCCTTTTGCCCGCCGCCGATTTTGTCGATGCACACGGAGTGGGGTAGAATCGATTGCATGACGATTCCATTCCTCGATTTCGAGCGGAAAATTGTCGAGCTTGAGAAAAAGCTCGAAGAGCTTAAAAACCTGAGCGGAGCCCAAGACGCCGATTTCAGCTCTGAAATAAGGAAAATGGGCAAAAAACTGAACCTGTTGAGGAAGGAAACCTTCTCCAAGCTGACAAGGTGGCAAAAGACCCAGCTTGCGCGCCATCCGGCAAGGCCGTATGCCTACGACTACATAAAAGAGATGACGGAAGATTTCATAGAACTGCACGGCGACCGCCGATTCGGCGACGGTTTTTCGATAGTGTGCGGCTTTGCGACGATGGACAACAGTACGGTGATGATAATCGGACAGCAAAAGGGCCGGGACACCAAGGAAAAGATTTATCGCAATTTCGGCATGGCCCACCCCGAAGGTTACAGGAAGGCGCTTCGCTTGATGAAACTGGCCGAAAAATTCCGGGCGCCGATAATCACACTCCTGGATACGCCCGGCGCTTATCCCGGCATAGGCGCAGAGGAGCGCGGACAGGCGGAAGCGGTGGCATTTAACCTTTTGGAGATGTCTTGCATAAAGGTTCCGATAATCTGCGTCGTAACGGGCGAGGGCGGCAGTGGCGGCGCGCTGGCCCTTGGCGTGGGTAACCGCATCCTTATGCTCGAAAACTCGACGTATTCGGTGATTTCGCCCGAAGGCTGCGCCGCGATACTGTGGAAAGACCAGTCGAAGGTCGAGGAAGCCGCCGACGCCATGGCCCTTACGGCCAACGACCTCTACGAGCAGGGTTTGATAGACGAAGTGATACGCGAACCGCT
>JAZFVB010000067.1:0-2980 GCA_036447515.1 Nitrospinota bacterium | reverse complement strand
AGGGAGTAACTAAATCCGGTTGAACTTATGAATCAAAAAACCGATAAAGAACCCGCTCACGACCAAAGCGAGCTATCTAGCGACAAGGCCGGCGGCAAGGCTGAAAGTTACCTTGTAATAGCGCGCAAGTGGAGGCCCGGCTCCTTTGCCGACGTTGTGGGCCAGCGGCACATCGTGCGCTCGCTGAAAAACGCCGTGACCATGAACAGGGTAGCCGGCGCGTACCTTTTTTCCGGCATGAGGGGCGTGGGGAAAACGTCGATGGCCAGGATACTGGCCAAATCTATAAACTGCGCCAAAGGGCCGACCGTAACGCCGTGCGGCGAGTGCGACATTTGCCGCGAAATCACCAAAGGAAGCTCGCTGGACGTCGTTGAAATAGACGGCGCATCCAACAACAGCGTGGCCGAAGTGCGCGAATTGCGCGAACAGCTCCAGTACGCTCCGGTAAAATGCAGGAAAAAGGTCTACATAATAGACGAGGTTCACATGCTCTCCACCGCCGCGTTCAACGCCTTCCTTAAAACGCTTGAAGAGCCGCCGCCGCACGTCGTCTTCGTTATGGCGACGACGGAGATGACAAAGATACCCGATACCGTGCTGAGCCGGTGCCAGTGTTTCGAGTTCAGGGCGCTTACCGACGCGCAGATAACCGGGCGCCTGCTTGAAATCGCAAAAAAGGAAAAGATCGCCCTCACCGATGCGGGGCTGAGGATGATCGCAAGGCGCGCCGAAGGAAGCATGCGCGACGCCCAGTCGCTGATGGACCAGGTATCGGCCTACGACGCGGGCGATATCGACGAGGAAACCGTCGGCATGGTGCTCGGCCTTGTTTCGCGCGAAAAAATATGGGCGCTCCTTTTGGCGGTGATCCAAAAAGACGCCGACGCCGCCATCAAGCGGCTCCATGAAATCTACTATGCCGGGTACGACGCCGGTGTTTTGGTAAAGGAAATGTTCGCGGCCGTAAGGATACTCACCATAACAAAAGCCGCCTCCTCGCCCGAAGCGCTTCTGGACGAGGCGGCGGACACCCTGAAATCCGCCGGTGAAATCGCCTCAAAGACTTCGATAGGCAAACTTCAGCTTTTTTATGAAATACTTTTAAAGACGGAAAGCCGTCTCAAGCTGGCGCCCAATACGCTTTCGGTGCTGGAGATGGCCGTCATAAAGATGATAAGGCTCGACGACGTCGTGCCGATAGATGAAATATTGCAAAGGCTGAAATCGGTCGGCCCCGTGCCGGTTCAAACGGCCCGCACCGCGCCCGTTTCAGCCCCCGTTTCAGCCCCCGTTTCAGCCCCCGTTTCAGAAAGACAGGCAACATATTCGCCAAGGCCGAAAGCCGAAGACGCACATCGGGACTTGGCCAGCCATGCGCCGGGCGGCCATGCGCCGGACGGCCCCGATACCGGCGCCCAGGACCCGTGGAAGACGATTATTTCAGCGATAAAAGATAAAAAACAGGCTCTCGGAAGCCTCCTTGAAAAGGCGGTGGATTTCTCCATCGTTGCGGACCAGGCGGTGATTAAATACAGGAAAAAGGACGGGATGTTCAGGGACGGGTGCGAGAAAAATCAGGTAATTATTGAAAGTGAAATCGAAAAGGAGTTTAAGAAAAAGCTGAAGCTTACGCTTGTGCCCGTAGAGGACGATTCGGGCAACGGCGGCACGGAAAAAAAGACGGCCGACAACGAAACGAAAAAAGAAATGCTGGGCGACCCGATTGTTCAAAAGGCGGTGGAAATATTCGAAGGCCGCCCGGGTTATGAAAACGATACGGGCAAATAATTAAATGGGTCTTCGTGTAATCGAGTGGGTAGGCCTAAGGGCAAAAACCAATATACCCTTTGCTTATGTGGGTTAAATAGCTGTCACAAAAGGAAATTTTTTGGCATGAACGGCGAATGGTTAAAAAGGATTGGTGCGGACAGGCAATCATGCCTGTCGTCGCCGCGTAGCGGCGAATGTTGCCGCATATTACTTTGCCCTACGGGCAAACGGCAGACAGGATTGTCCGCCCCACCGCTTTCTTTATACCGATTAGCATGAATAGCTATTATTTTTTACCCACTCATTTCCACGATGAGCTAATTAAATAATGGAGTCGTCAGAAACCGTTAAAAAGCTTTCCGCAGAGTTCCAAAAGCTTCCGGGCATCGGGCGGAAAACCGCCGAGCGGCTCGTCTATTCGCTACTTAAATCAAAAAACAACCAGGCGCTCGAGCTGGCAAAGGCGTTAACCGACGTTGTGGAAAAGGTGGTTCTTTGCGGCAAATGCGGCGGGATAACCGAAGCCGACCCGTGCGACATCTGCCGCTCGGACAAACGGATACGGGACATCGTTTGCGTTGTGGAACACCCGCTCGATATTACGGTACTAGAAAGGACGGGCGTCTTCAAGGGCCTTTACCACGTCCTTATGGGCGCCCTTTCCCCGCTGGACGGCATCGGGCCGGAATCGCTGCGGATCGACGCGCTGGTAAAAAGGGTCAAAGAGGAGAAGATAACCGAGGTGGTGGTCGCCACCAATCCCACGATGGACGGCGAGGCGACGGCGCTTTACATCTCAAAAGTCCTCGCCCCGCTGGACGTGGAAACCAGCCGAATCGCAAGGGGCGTTCCCGTGGGCAGCGACCTGGAATACGTAGATGAAATAACGCTTGCAAAATCACTTGAAGGTCGGCATAAAATATAAGAAAATCATTCATTAAGACTGTCTAACGGAGGATAACCTGATGCAGCAATTGCCTGTAACGAACGAGCTTGGTTTTTACGAAATTCGCATGGCCAGCATCGGCGGCTTCGGCGCCAACCTTGCCGGAAAAGTCCTTGCGGAGGCGGGCGTTTTGAAGATGGGCTACAACGGAAGCAACTTCTCCAGTTACGGCTCGGAGAAAAAGGGCTCGCCGGTGTCGGCGTTCGTGCGGTTCTGCGACCCGTCGGTAACCGTTCGAGTCAACTCGCCGGTAACCGACCC
>JAZFVB010000066.1:0-2312 GCA_036447515.1 Nitrospinota bacterium | reverse complement strand
GCGGTGCTCTCGCGCGTATGCGGCGAGGTTTTTACCATCGAGATAAAAAAAAGGCTCTTTGAACGCACGGGCGCGCTGTTGAAAAAGGAAGGGTACAAAACCATAAATGCGCGCTTCGGCGACGGGTACTTCGGGTGGGAGACAATGGCGCCGTTCGACGCGATAATGATAACCGCCGCCGCCAGCCACATCCCGCCTCCTCTCGTCAAACAGCTAAAGGAAGGCGGCAGGCTGATAATGCCGCTGGGCGGAAGGCTTTTTCAGACCCTCACCATAATAACCAAACAAGGCGGCGAACTGGATATACGACAAGTGATAAGCGTAAGTTTCGTGCCGATGACTGGCAAAGCGCAGGAGTGAAGACAATTGGACAACAAAGATAGATTTTTGAAATTCCATTTTTGTCGCCTTTCGACCCTTCGACTCCGCTCAGGACAGGCAGGCTCAAGGTGACAAAAAACTGTCATGCTGAGCTTGTCGAAGTATGACGTTAAACTGGTTAAAGGCTTATATGTATTTTTTCCTCTATGTATGACATCAAATTAGCATGAAGCCGCGAATACTTGCGGGAGTTTTCCTGCTAACCTTTTCCACGCTTATCTTCGAGGTGAACCTTGCCGCGATGTTCGTCGCCTCCACCGGGCACCATTTCGCGTCGGTCGTCGTGTCCACCGCGCTTTTGGGAATCGGCGCGGCGGGGATATTTTTGCGCCTTTCTCCGGCAACGCTTGGTTCGGTCCCGTGGGAATCAACGGCGCTGGCGTTGTCGTTATCGTATCCGGTTTCGATGGCGGCGGCGGGGCTGGTGGCGTTCGATCCGGTGCAACTCGACTGGACGGTAAAGGAAATCTTCAACCTCCTCCTCTACTACCCGATCTTCGCGGTCCCGTTTTTCCTTTCGTCGCTCGTCGTTATAAGCGTTATGAAAAAGCGCCACGCGGATTCGGGTAAAATTTATTTCGCAGACATGGCGGGAGCCGCGCTCGGCGGAGCGGGATTCCTGATCGCCTCGCACTTTGAAAAAATGCCGGTGATAATTTCTACCGTGTTCGCCTTGGCGGGATTCCATATGTTCGCGGACGGCGCGTCAAAGTGGAAAAAAGCCGCGCTTTCGGTTCTTCCCCTGCTTTTGCTTGCCGTACTCTACCCACGGCTCGAAATACCGCTTTCGCCTTATAAGGAACTTTCGCAGTACAGGATGTTTCCCGGAACAAAAGAGCTTAATACCTTTCGCGGTCCCGAAGGCAGGGCAGTCGTCGTGTCTTCGCCCTTAATGCGGCACGCGCCGGGATTGAATCCGATCTTCGGCGAAGCCGTGCCGCCGGGTACGGGAATATTTTTAAACGGCGACTTATACGCAGTCGTTCCCAAAGGTTCGGCTGAATATTTAAAACACCTTCCGGCAACGCTGCCGTACAGGGTAAGGGATAAGCCGGAAGTCCTGATAATCGGCGCGAACGGCGTAACGGAGGCGTACGCGGCGGTTGCGATGGGCGCGCGGCGGGTGACGGTAGTTGAGGAAAAAAAGATTGCCGTAAGCGCGATCAGGGAAACCGCATTCAGCGGGTATGAACTTATACGGGCAAACCCGCGCGCATTTTTAATGAAGCCCGAAACGTTCGACGTCATTTCGATACCGTACGGCGGGCAGGCGGGCGTCGGCGCGGGGGTTCTGTCCGAAAATTTTTTATTTACCAAAGAGTTCATCGAGCTGTGCCTTAAAAATTTAAAGGCCGGAGGCCTACTTGTTTCCACGATGCCGCTTTTGCCGCCGCCGAGGGGCGAGGCGCGCCTCTTGCGCCTTATGGCGGAAACGGGCGACGGGCCGCAAAGCGTGGCGGCCTTCCGGTCGTGGGGAACGTTTACCGTGATAATGAAGAACGGAAAGTTTTCGGAAAACGATATACGCGATCTACGCAGGGAAGCGAAGGCGCTCTCGCTCGACGCGGTCTATTACCCGGGCATGGAAAAAGGCGAGGCGAACCAGAAGAACCGCTTTAACGAACCGGTCTATTACGAATCGGCGCAAAAGGCGTTAAGGGGGGAGGAAACGCTTTTCAAAACGGAACCGCCGACAGACGACGCCCCCTTTTTCGGAAACTACCTGCGCCTCTCCCGGTTTACCGAAACGCGGCGCGCGCTCGATGGCAGGTGGCTGCCGATCCTCACCGGAGGGGGAATGGACGTCTTGATAATCGCGCAGGCGGGGGCCGTTTCGTTTGTAATGCTTTTGCTGCCGCTTTTCTTTAAGAAGGGCCGGCGCGACGCGTCGATTTGGTGGATAACATATTTCCTTTTTCTCGGCGCGGGCT
>JAZFVB010000065.1:0-6109 GCA_036447515.1 Nitrospinota bacterium | reverse complement strand
TCCCGGACTGTTCAATAGCATCAATGCAAAACCTGCGATAAAAAGAATGAGGGCCGAAGGAAATTTTTCGCGGTGATGCATAGCCAGAACCAGGGTTGCGGCGGCTATGGCGACGACTTTGCCATCCCATGCAAACCATTGCGTGGCCAATACAAGCGCCACCCCCTTGACGGCAAGCTTAAGTCCCACGCCAAGCTGAATGCCGCGCACTACGGGCCGCGGGACGAGTCTTTCCACTATGGCGATAAATCCGGTAAGCCCAAGGAAGAGTACAACGATGCCCGCCAAGAAACCTGCCGCCGCAATCTCGCCCGGCGCCAGGCCTTCGGCGATAGCCACCGCCGCAATTGCTTTCATCGGCTGGACCGGAACGGGCTGATTGAACATGACACCGGTGATTAAATTGAAAAGTCCCGCAAATAGCAGAATCGTGCCGCCGTCCAAACCGCACACGCTGACCAATGCCACCGCCAAAGGAATGAACAGCCCTAAATCACCCAACGAACCGGAAGCCTCCGCCATGTTGAAACGCAGTTTGCCCAGCCGTGATAGGAAACCTGGTCTATCGATACCTTCTTCTCTGCTCATATCAAATCTATTCCACTCAATATTTCAGGTCAAAATTTCAGGTTAGCGTTTTCCCTTTCAAGAAATCGGGCAAGTTTCTTATATAAGGTCCAAAATTCGACAATGGCGGCATGGCCGGTTTCAGTTAACTTTGCGCCTCCGCCGCTTTTTCCGCCGGTCGCTGTTTTCACGAGCGGCGTTTTGCTCTGGCTGTTCATTGAATCGACAAGTTCCCATGCGTGCCGGTACGAGATTTTCATCGATTTCGCGGCGTTTGTTATCGAGCCGTACCTTTTAATCCTTTCGAGTAGCACGACCCTGCCGAAACCGATAAAGGTTCCCGATTTGCCTTCTATCCAAAGCCTTCCCTTTACGGCGTAGGCCGCCTTTTTAGCGCGTCCTTTCTTGCGCGCGTCCGGTTTTCCTTTTGTTTTCATTTTTTTATTTATTGTATCCATATCGTTATTCCCTTATGGGAATAACGATACCGGAACCGGCTAAAATAGTCAATAGGCGACGCCATGGGGGAGGGGGTTATACGGCGGGCAAAAAGAACAAAAAAAACCGTCTTTTTAAAGACGGCTTTTAAAATGCGTGCGGTTTTAGCGCACGTTATTTACCTATGAATTTCTGCTCTTTTTGTTGTTCATCGCTCATTTCGCTGAGCGCTTCCTTGTGGCTGAGGCGTATCTTTTTACTGCGCTGGTCAATTTCGATAACTTTCACCCAAATCTCGTCTCCCTCGGTGAGTATGTCCGTAACCTTGTTTACCCTGTGGTCTGCAAGGTGGGAGATATGCACCAGCCCGTCGGTGCCGGGAGCTATTTGGACAAAGGCGCCGAAGTCCACTATCCTTACGACCTTGCCCATGTAATCTTTTCCGATTTCGGCCGGCGTTACGACAGCCTCGACCGCCTTTATCGCCTTGGCCAGGTTTTCGGAGTTTGACGAGAATATTTTCACAATTCCGCCGTCTTCGATATCTATCATGCAGTCGGTCGCTTCCGTTATGGCGCGGATATTCTTTCCGCCCGGGCCTATGAGGGCGCCTGTCATATCGGTGGGGATATGGATTATTTTCATCCTCGGCGCGTATGTCGATACTTCCGCTCTCGGTTCGGGCATCGCTTTATGCATCTCGTCGAGTATGTGCAACCTCGCCGTATGCGCCTGTTCAAGCGCTTTTTCCATAAGGTCGGTAGATATACCCGCGACCTTTATGTCCATCTGGATGGCGGTTATGCCGTCGCGGGTTCCGGCCACCTTGAAGTCCATATCGCCCAGCGCGTCTTCCAGTCCCAGGATGTCGGTAAGGATGGCCGATTTGCCGTCCTCCATTACCAGCCCCATCGCAACGCCCGCCACGGGCGCCTTAATCTTCACGCCCGCGTCCATAAGCGCCAGCGTGCCGCCGCATACGGAGGCCATAGAAGACGAACCGTTGGATTCGAGTATCTCGGAAACAATTCTTATCGTGTACGGGAAATCGTCATGATCGGGAATGATATGCGAAACGCCCCTGCCGGCCAGAGCGCCGTGGCCTATCTCGCGCCTTCCCGGGCCGCCGTGGAACTTGACTTCGCCTACCGAAAACGGGGGAAAGTTGTAATGGAAGATGTAAGGCGAATACGATTTGCCCGTGATGTTGTCCGTCATCTGTTCGTCCTGGCCGGTGCCCAGTGTAACTATCACCAGCGCCTGCGTTTCGCCCCTTGTAAAGAGGGCCGAACCGTGCGTTCGCGGCAGAACGCCGGTGCGTATCGTTATCGGGCGGACATCGGCAAGCCCCCGGCCGTCAGCCCGTACGCCTTCTTCCAGAATCATTTTGCGCACGACATTTTTTTGAATATCGCCGAAAGCTTCCTTTATCGTCGGTTTAAGCTCGTCGCGGTTTTCCTCGGTGGTCTGTTCTTCGATGACCCTTTTCTTAAGCTCGGAAAGCGCCGCGCTTCTCTCATCTTTTCCCGATACGGTAACGGCTGTCTTTATATCGGCTTCGTATGTGCCTTTGACCTTTTCATGCCACTCCGTATCTTTTTCAGGGGCCTCAAACTCCATTTTTTTCTTTGGGGCTTTCGAGGCCAGCTCTTTTTGCATTTCGCACAGTCTTTTTATTTCGTTATGGGCGAACTCCAGGGCTTCCACCATCTGGTGTTCGGTAAGCTCTTTTGCCTCTCCCTCGACCATCATTATGGACTCGGCGGTTCCGGCCACGATCATGTCCAGTTTGCTGTCCTTTCGTTGCGGAGCCGTCGGGTTTACCGCCAGCTTATCGTCAACGTAGCCTACGCGCACGGCGGATACGGGCCCGTTAAAAGGTACGTTTGAAACCATCAGCGCCGCCGAAGCCGCGGTAATGGCCATAACGTCCACTTCGTTTTCCCCGTCGTAAGAGTAGGTGTATAGGAGCACCTGGGTTTCGTTTGCAAAACCTTTCGGGAATAACGGCCTCAAAGGCCTGTCTACCAGGCGGCATACAAGAGTTTCCTTGTCCGAAGGGCGTGCTTCGCGTTTTAAAAAGCCACCGGGTATTTTGCCGGCCGCGTAAAACTTTTCCCTATAGTCTATGGTGAGCGGAAAGAAATCTATCCCTTCCCTGATACTGTCCTGTGCCGTGGCGGCGGCGAATACTACCGAATCGCCGCATTGCACAAATACGGAACCGCCGGCTTGGCGGGCAATTTCTCCCGTTTCCACAGATAGTGTGGACGTGCCGATTTCAACTTCTACACGGGTTTTCATTTTGTGATCTCTCCTAAAGTTAGATTATGATTGCAGGTGGTCATTGGATAATAAATGAACAATCCGTAAAGAGGGCAAATTTTCAAAAAAAGACTATTTCCTTATTCCCAACGCTTCTATAACCGTTTTGTAACGGTTGAACTCTTTTCTTTTAATGTAATCAAGGAGCTTTCTGCGCCTGCTGACCATTGCGATAAGGCTGCGCCTTGAATGGTTGTCCTTTTTATGAACCTTAAAATGGTCTGAAAGGTAATTAATCCGATTGCTTAAAATGGCTATCTGGACTTCGGGAGAACCCGTATCGTTATCGCTTTTCTTAAACTTTCCGGTAATTTCCGTTTTCTGCTCTTTTGTTAGCGCCATATTCCCTTCTTTAATTACTATTACATGATGTTAAATTAATCGATAATATTTACCACACTTACACTGATTTTGTAAAGAGAATATTTATGGTGTGTGATTTTTTGGACATGTTGCCTAATTCGCATGGTAGTATGGTTTAATTAGTCACAGGGATTTTAGAGGAGTTCACAGGGATTTACTGATGATAGTTACGGAGAAAGATAAAATGTCCGTGCTTGTTGCCGACGATATGAGCAACATGCGCCGGACGATAAAGAACATGCTTAGGACCATAGGGTTTAAGAGCGTCTTTGAATCTAGCGACGGCGCAAAGGCGTGGGAAAAGATTAAAACGACTCGAATTGATTTTGTGGTCACGGATTGGAACATGCCAAAACTTACGGGCTTTGAACTGCTCAAGAAAATCCGCGAGGATCAGGATACCCAAAACATGCCGGTATTGATGGTTACCGCCGAACTTTCCGAAGCGCAGGTGGCGCACGCCGCGGAAAAAACGGTGGACGGCTACATACTAAAGCCGTTTGAAGTGAAAACCCTGGAAAAGAAAATCGACGAAATTCTGGAGAGAAGATCAAAGCCCAATAAACTTGAAACACTGCTCAATATCGGCAAGGCGCTTGTTGACGGAAAAATGTTTGACCGGGCTCTTGCCGAATACACAGGTGCGCTGCCAAAGTTTCCTAAAAGCGCCCGCCTTTTGGTGGCGCTGGCCGAGTGTTATGCACATTCCGGGGATAGTGTAAGGGCGGAAGCCGCCTTCAAGAAGGCAGTCGATGTTAATCCGCTGTTCATAAAAGCAATGCAGGGGTACGCCGATCTTCTTAAGGAAGAAGGAAAACTGGACGATGCGGTAAACATTTTAGAACAGGCGGCAAAAGTCAGCCCGAACGATCCTGACCGACAAAAGGAGATAGGCAAGATTCACCTTGTAAAAGGGAACACGGCCAAGGCGCAGGCTGCTTTCAACACAGCTCTTAAAAATGCCGGTTCAGACCATACCGTCAGCACGGAAATCGGCGAAATGTACCTGGAAGCCGGCATGGCGGACTTGGCCGCAAATTCGTTCAAGAAGTCGCTTGCTGTCGATCCCAATAACATTCACGTATATAACAGGCTCGGAATAGCTTTAAGGAGAAAGGGCAAGTTTCTGGAAGCGATCGAGGAATATAAAAAAGCCCTTTCGGTTGCGCCGGACGACGAGGTGCTTTATTTCAATGTCTCAAAGGCCTACATGGAGGCAAAAAAGGTGGATGAGGCCTTTGCAAATATACAACAGGCCTTGAAGGTCGACCCCGATTTCCAGGAAGCTAAGGATTTGTTTGAAGAAATAAAAAGGCAAAGGGCACAGCTCGGAGGCTGAAAACCTGTCCTCCATGACTTTTGAAAGCCGCAATGAACGGCATACCGAAGATTTCGCCGACGAACTCGCGTTGATGCTGAAAGAGGGGGACATTGTCCTGCTCCACGGCGAACTCGGCGCCGGCAAAACTTTAATCGCCAGACGTATCGTAAAGACTTTACATAAAGACACGAAGATAACGGTAAAATCACCCACATATACTTTCTTAAACGTCTACGAGGGAAACCCAACGATATATCACTTCGATTTCTACCGAACGGAAAACAGCAATGATATCGAGGTATTGGGCCTGAATGAATATTGGGGAAGGGGCATTTGCCTGGTTGAATGGCCTAAAAAGTTTTGCAATTCATTGCCGGGAAGGGTGATAGATGTAATAATTGAAATAACTGGAGAAACCGAAAGGAAAATAACGGCGAATATTCCGGAAAATGGCTGATAAATTGACATTTATTATTAGACTCTCATTATCCGCAGGCATATTAGCGCTAATCGTTGCGGGAATTTACCAATTTTCATCGAAGCCGGATCATAAGGCCGCGAAAACGCAAACAGAGGTTGGGGCAAATAGTGGGCTTATAACCAAAATAATCGATATAAAGCTTTTTGAAAAAACATCGAAAGGCGACATCTGGAAGTTAGTTGCAAAAGAAGTGGAAATCAGGAATTCGGATACTTCAATGGATGATGTTAGAATGTCTTTCAGTTCAAAAGATAATGATGACCTCGAACTTACAGCGAAAAAGGGGGTAATGGAGAACCACTCGCAGAATATCCTTTTTTCAGGTAAAGTGCGCGTTCGTTCCGAAAAAAAACTTACGCTGACAACCGAGTATC
Organism: Nitrospinota bacterium; assembly: GCA_036447515.1. Classification (GTDB taxonomy): domain Bacteria; phylum Nitrospinota_A; class UBA7883; order JACRGQ01; family JACRGQ01; genus JAZFVB01. Next base: position 240 of record JAZFVB010000065.1, on the reverse strand, counting down.
TTGTATGGAGGCCTCAAGAGAGGCTTTTGACTTCGGACGGAAAAGTATTTATTGAAACCGAGTCTGGATTTATAAGCGGTGAGGGTATGGTTATTGACCTAAATGAAAAAAAATTGGCAATTCTAAACTCCGTTAAGGCCGTCTTATTTTGAATGCTCGGCGTCTCATCCGATTTTTCTTAATATTTACAGCGATTTTGACTCATTATGGGCAAGTTACGGCCCAAGAAGCAGAAAAAAA
>JAZFVB010000064.1:0-3765 GCA_036447515.1 Nitrospinota bacterium | reverse complement strand
TGCGCCAGGTTGCCACGGCCGTGGGCGACGGCGCCATAGCCGGAGTAAAGGCCGAGGAATACGTTGCCGAAATGGAAGGAAGGGCATATGCGGCGAAAGTGAAAGCCGATTAACCACATGGAAAACGAATGAACGAAAAAGACCTTTTGGACGTTTTAGATTCCTTTAAGAAATATAACGACAAGAGAAAGGAAAGAGCCCTCCAAATAGCTCCAAAGAATTCCGCAATCGCCCTTCACCTCGTTCCCCTGCTGCTGAATTACAACCATAAGAGCCTGCCGGGTTTCGTAAGTACGGAAGAAAAGTACGGAGATCTGCCCTTCTTCAAGCCCGGTGACGACGAAACGGCCGCTGCCCAGCGTTACGTGCCCGATTTCGACACAATTGCCAATAACCTGGGGATTAACATCGCATCGCGCTCAAAGCACACGTCCGAGTCCAACGGCGGGTATTACGGGGGCCAGTCCGACGGCGGCGGTTACGGTGCGTACGGTTCCACGGATCAGGGAGGGTCCGGCGGTTACGGCGGATACCGTGACGAGGAGCCCCGCCTTGCGCGGGCCGATGAAGACGGCGCCGGAGGGGGAAAGACGCTTATCGAGTCGCTCATGCTGATGGGCAGCGTCGGTTCAGCCGCCCAGAACGCAAAATCGGATTTCGATTACTGGGCCGTGGTGGACGAAAAAAAACTTGAGAAAAAGGACCTGGACTACCTCAAGAAAAAATTGTTGCTTATTGAAAAGTGGGGCGACAAACAGGGCGTGGAACTGCACTTCTTCATTACCGATCTTAACAAAGTGCAGGATAACAACTTCGGCTCGGCGGACAAGGAGAGCGCCGGGTCTTCGCAGGCCAGGCTTTTGAAAGAGGAATTCTACCGCACCGCCCTCCACGTTTCCGGCAAGATGCCGGTGTGGTGGACAACCCCGCCCGGCGCCAACGACATGGAATATAAAAAAGTAATGGGAATCCTTGCCGACTCTAATAAGGCCCCGCTCAGCGCTTTCGTCGATCTTGGGAACCTATGCGATATCACGATGGGCGAATTTTTCGGCGCCGCGCTCTGGCAGATTAATAAGGCGTTCGACTCTCCTTTCAAGTCCGTTTTGAAAATGGCGATGCTTGAAAGCTTCATCGATCCCGACGGCAACATGCTCCTCCTATGCGACGAGCTAAAAGACAATGTCCGCGCGGCGAAATCGCCGCCGCAGGCGCTCGACCCCTATCTGATTATGCTCAGCAGGCTTTTAAAATATTATCAAAAGAAAAACAAGCCCAAGGTGGTGGAGCTATTGCGCAAATGCCTCTACAACAAGGTAAACACGAAAATAACCCCGAATACCAGAAAAAAGAGCAAATTGACATTTAAAGAAGAGATGATGCTGCATTACGTCAACGAATGGAACTGGAGCGACGCCGCGACATCAGACCTGAACGAGTACGAAGAATGGGATTTCGACCGGATGCTGAACCTCGGAAGCGAACTCCACGCGTTTCTGATAGACACCTACAAGGTGCTTACAGACCAGCTTGGCGAGCGCGAGGATTCCAAAAGCCTCATATCCGACGCAGACCGCACGGTGCTGGGCAGGAAGCTATTCTCTTTTTATTCCAAAAAACCCGGCAAGATTGAGCTTGTAAAACGCGCGTCCGACGACGCCTTAAGGCAGGAATCGTGCACGTTCATGCCGGTTGTCGTTCGCGGCAAAAAAACCGTATGGGTGCTTTCCCGCGGCAACACAACCACGGAAGTGGCGCGCAAGCAGAACGTCGATTACGCCCAGCTTAGAAAAAGCACCGAGCTTGCCGAGTTGATAATGTGGGCAACGGTAAACCAGATCGTAGACACCCGGTCTTTTCTGCACCTTATACCGAATCCCCTCCCCGTTACGCTCACTTCGATGCAGCAGCTCATAAAGCTCATCAGCGAGCACATGCCCCATAAATCGATATCGTCGATTCCGAACGAATACCTCTTGCACTCCGCGAAGACCGACAAATTAATCATTGTGGTAAATATGGTGACGCAATCATGGGTAAAGAAAATAGAAGATATCACTATGATAAGCAGGAACACTCACGGCGAGATTTTTGCCGAAACGCAGGGCGGAAAGACCGCGCTAAACAAGCTGGTGGAGCTGGTTTCCAAAGCCACGCATGAGGCCGCGAGGCATCCAATGGCGTTCTTCAAGATTTTCATTCCCAAGTCGGACCATTCCGTTAAACTCGAAAAGCAGATGCACGGTGTCGTTCTAAAACTCCTTAAACAGAGGTCGGCGCCGCACATTTGACAGCTCCCCTTATTTCGGTCGTCATCCCCGCATACCGCGAGGACGCTTATCTTCGACGCCTTCTCGAAGCCCTTAAGGGCGTAAGTGGAACGGAGGCGATAGTCTCGGTTCCATTCGGCGACGAACTTTCAAAAAACGCCGCCGCGCCTTTCGGCGTAAAGGTGGTTGAAGGCGAGGGGGGACGTGGAATGCAGCTTCACAACGGGGCCAAAAAAGCGGCAGGCGAAATACTTTTATTTTGCCACGCGGATACGATGTTGCCGGACGGATGGAAGGAAGCGGTTGTCGATACGATGAAAAGGCAGTGGGTTTGTGCCGGAGCTTTCATGCTGTCGGTCGATTCGCCCAAATTGAGCCACAGGGCCGTTGCCTTCGTTGCGAATATCAGGGCGCGGGCGCTGGGGCTGGTTTACGGAGACCAGGCGCTCTTTATCAGGCGGAATCTTTATTTCGAGTGCGGAGGTTTTAAGCCGCTACCGATTATGGAAGATGTGGACATTGTCTTCCGCCTTAAAAGGCTGGGACGCTTCGCCTTACTAAGCAAGGCGGTCGTCACTTCGGCAAGGAGATGGGAAAAGGAAGGCGTCGCCTATTCCGTTTTAAGGAACGCGGCGTTGATTATCTTATACCTTTTGGGTGTATCGCCCGAAAAACTGGCTAACTGGCGCCGGCGTCGTTCTTCTGGCCGAACATCATTACTTTAAAGGTTTCTATCATTTCGGGCGATGCCCAGTTTTCCGGCCCCAGTTGGTGATAAACAATCGTCCCGCCCCTGTCCACGATGAACGTTTCGGGCACGCCGGTTGTTTTGTACTTTTTTGAAACCCTGTTTTTCGGATCGAGGAGGACCGGAAAGGTAAGCCCTAATTCCTTGACATAAGGCCTTACGGACTTTTCGCCGTCTTTGTCTATGCTTATGGCCAGCATTTCAAAATCTTTGCCTTTTAGGGTGTTGTAGAGCTTTTCCATGGCGGGCATCTCTTCGCGGCAAGGCTCGCACCACGTGGCCCATATGTTAATAAAAAGGATTTTGCCGAGATGGTCTTTCAGCTGAACCGTTGCGCCGTTAAGGTTCTTTAGCGTGAAGGAGGGCGCTTTCTTGCCCTCCATCGGGCTGGCGGGTCTTTGTGAAGTGTCAAGGTGTTCCAGCGGAGGGCGGTTGACTATCTCGTTCTTCAGAAGAGCATACGAAACAATCACCGCCAGGCAAAGCGCCGCAAAGGGAAAGATGGCGGTCTTTTTGGATTCTTTGAACGGAAGCGTTTCGGTGGTCATCTGTCTTATCCCCGCTTGTAATAACTGTCTATGGCCGTGCGTATTTCCTCCGGCGTCTTGCCGTCCTGCGTCATTTCCCACGCGGCCGAGCCTTCGTCGAGGCATATGCCGCAGTTGGCGGCGTGTTCGTCCGTATAACAAGTAAGGAGAGTCTTGTGCCTGAACCGCGGGTTTTCCTTACAACGGCAGTAGCAGTACA
>JAZFVB010000063.1:0-12083 GCA_036447515.1 Nitrospinota bacterium | reverse complement strand
GCATCTTTACAATTTTGAAATATTGCTTTATCCTGTATATAGGAATAGGAGCGTAGAGGTACTATTATGGTTGTGAACGGCGTTTCGAGCGTAGGGGGAAATCAGGGGGCTAAGCAGGCTCCCAAGGCTCCGGCGAGCGGTGGAGTTGTTCAACTCAGATCGGATTCCAACATCCTCCCGAAAACTTCAGGAACAAAGACCCTTCAAGATCAGGAAAGTAGCGGGAACCGGATTGCGGAACAGTCAAACTCCAAAGACAAAAAGTCCACTCCGGAAAAACCTTCGAATTTCAGCGCAAAAGTCTGACCCCGATTTTGCCCGCCTACGCACAAAGCCACGGCTGTAGCCGTTGCTGAATTTGGAGCGGGTGCCCACGGCGTGGTCTGCCGCCCGCCTGCGCGGACGAAGCGCTTCGGCGCGGCGGACCGAAGGCTTCAGCCGCAGGCGCAAGCCTTGGCGTAGGCGGGTCAGCTTCGCTACCTCGGTGTGCGCCCGCGAAAGGCAACGACGTTAGTTACAATGAAATCGAATTTATAAACTTTTTCTACGTTTCCAATTTCAACAGGGAAGACCACCGAAAATATTTTGCCCCTGTTTTCCAATGCGGTATCGTCTTCCATGTTGAAAAGCGGCTTAATCGACCACGTCCATCTTTCCATCTTTTCGATATTGCCCACAGGGACCATGACGTTTTCCTCTCTCTCGCCGGCGGGCACGTTCGTCGGAATTATCTTGCCGGATTTTCTTCTGAAAAGCGTTTGGTTGTTGGCTATCCTGTGGCTTTTACCTTCCGGGTCTATGTACCTGACCTTGTTCCACATGAGCGTAATTTCGCTGCCGGAGCGGTTTTCAAAAAAGACCTTTATCCTCTTTTCGGTGATTTCAAAACGGAACGCCGCGCCGTTGTCTTCGTATCTTTTTTCCCAGCTTTCCACCGGCTTTACCATTGCGTACCACTGCCGGTATCGGTATGCGGTGAACTCGGCGCAAGCTCCCGCCACCAATAAAACGGCAAGCATAACAGCCAGGCCGCCTGGTTTTATTTTCATTTCACCGCCAAAAGGTTTTCGGCCGTTAGCACCACGTCGCCCACGTCCTTGCCGTAAGAGTGGGCGCCTATTTCCTTTGCGTATCCGCGGGTAAGGACTGCGCCGCCCACCATCACCTTGCACGGGAGGCCGCGTTTTTTCACTTCGTCGATTACCAGCTTCATCTGTATCATGGTGGTCGTCATAAGGGCGCTTAGCGCTATTATGCCGGCCTTGTTTTTCTCCGCCGATTCGAGAATATCCTCCATCGGCACGCTGCGGCCAAGGTCGATTACGTCGAACCCGAAGTTTTGCAGCATTATGCAGCAAACGTTCTTTCCGATGTCGTGTATGTCGCCCTTCACTGTGGCGAAAACAATCGTACCCTTTTTCTCCACGCTTTGCGATTCGAGAAGCAGCGGGGTGAGTATGTCCATCCCCTTTTTCATCGTATCGGCGGCGGCCACGAGGTGCGGGATGAATTTCTTCCTCTCCCCGAAGAGATCGCCCATCTTCCGAATGGCCGGAGTCAGGCTGTCGGCGAACATCTCCATCGGCGTCATTCCTTCGTCGAGCCCCGCCTTGACGAGACCCTGTATCGAATCGTTTTCGCCTTCGAGCACGGCGTCGAAGATCCGCTCCTTTAGCGGTTTTTGCGTTTTTTTTGCGGGCTTTTTTCCTTTGTCCCCTTCGATTTCCCCCGCGGCTTCGATGTATCTTTTGCAGCCCGGGTCCCTGCGCGTAAAGAGCGACGCGGCAACGGCAACCTTGTGCATCCCGTCGTCGTAAGGGTTCACGATTGCGCCGTCCAGCCCCTCGGCCATCGCCATTGCAAGGAAGGCGTTGTTTATCGCCTTCCTGTCGGGCAGGCCGAACGAAGTGTTCGATAGGCCCACCACCGTCGCGCAGCCGAGCTCTTCCCTGATCCTGCGTATCGTCAAAAGTGTTTGGCGCGCGCCCTCCTGCATTGCGGAAACCACCACCGCAAGGCAATCGAATACTATGTCGTCTTTCGTAAGACCAAATTCCTCCGCGCGCTTTAGTATCTGTTTTGCGTATTCAAATCTCTTGTCGGCGGATTCCGGCACCTCTTCGCCGGCGGTAAGGGCGATAACCGCCGCGCCCATGCGTTTTATCGTAGGCAGGACGGACTCAAGTTTTTCAGGCTCGGCGTTAACGGAGTTCACAAGCGCCCTGCCGGAATATACGGCAAGGCCCGCCTCCAGCGCGCTGTCGAACGACGAATCGATGACAAGCGGCAACGGCGTTACGTTCTGTATGGCTATTACGGCCTTTTGCATCATTGCCGCCTCGTCGGTAAGGGGCACGCCCACGTTTACGTCCAGCGCCGCCGCGCCAGCTTCCGTCTGCTTGCGCGCGTCCATCAGGATGCGGTCGGTGCGGCCTTCCTTAATGGCGGCGGCGAACTTCTTTTTGCCGGTCGGGTTTATCTTTTCGCCTATCTTTAAAAAGGGATGCCCTTCGCCGATACGCGCAACTTCTGAGCGCGAGGCGATAACGACGCCGGAGTTTGCCAGGCGCGGCACGGGCGGCGCGCCCTTTATGGCCTTTGATATTTTTTCTATGTAGTCCGGCCTCGTGCCGCAGCATCCGCCGACGATGTTCACGCCTGCCGCCACGAACTTTTCGGCGTATTCTGCCAGCGTTTCGGAACTTTCGTTGTAAACGGTTTTTCCGGCTTCCATTACCGGTAGTCCCGCGTTGGGCTGAACGCAAAGAGGAAGAGACGTGGCATCCGCCAGACGCCGGACGACATCGACCATCTCTTTCGGGCCCGTCGAGCAGTTGAGGCCGACGACGTCCGCGCCCAGACCCCCGATGACGGCGGCGGCGGCTTCGGGTGTCGCGCCCGTGTCTGTTACGCCGTCGGCGGTGTACGTCATGCACGCGATTACCGGAGTGTTTTTCCGCACTTCGTTGGCGGCGACGAGCGCGGCCTTCATTTCCATCAGGTCGAACATCGTCTCGATTATCAAAAGGTCGACGCCCGCGTCCAAAAGGGCGGATATCTGCTCCTTGAATATGCCGACGGCCTCTTCGAAGGAGAGTTCGCCCATCGGAACGATTAACTTACCGGACGGCCCGATGTCTCCGGCGACGAGCGCTCGCCCGTCCGCCCCCTTGCGCGCGATCTCGACCGCCTTGTGGTTGACCAGCTTAACGTCCGCGCCCCTGCCGTATTCTTCCAGCCTCGGAGCCGTTGCGCCGAAGGTGTCGGTGATGATTATCTGCGCACCGGCGTCGACGTAGCGGCGGTGCATTTTGATTACCTTGTCGGGGTTTTCGATAGCCCACAGGTCGGGCGCGTAGCCGCCGGGCATTCCCTCGGACTGCATGAGGACGCCCATCGATCCGTTAAGGATCATGACTTCTTTGCGTATGCGTTCGGTAAATTTCATAAGCGGTTTATTCTAACAGGTTGCTGAAAAAGTCCATCCGGGACTTTTTCAGTTTCGGCTTGGTCGAAATAAATTCGTCCAAGCCTCCCAAATTGCTTGGCTTTCAGCCTACGCAATTTGGGCAATCCATTTAAATTCCGGCCATCGATTGCTTATCAGGCTGCTTTTTCAACAGCCTGCTACAACGAACCGAAAGCCTTATCGGCGGCGGCTATCGTCATTTCTATATCTTCGTCCGTGTGGGCCAGCGAAACGAACCCCGCCTCGAACTGCGAAGGGGCAAGGTAAATTCCCTCTCCAAGCATGAGCGAATGGTATTTCGAAAAGCGCCCGGTATCGCACGTCTTGGCCGTGGCATAGTCGAAAACTTCGACATCGGTAAAGAAAAGGGAAAGCATCGAGCCCACGCGCGCGGCATGGTGTTTTATCCCCGCTTTTTGCGCCGCGCCGGTTAAGCCGCCGGCAAGTTTTGCGCTCGTTGTTTCCAGTTTGTCGTAGGTTCCCGGTTCGTTTAGAATTTCAAGGGTCGCTATTCCCGCCGCCATTGCAAGGGGGTTTCCGCTAAGGGTTCCCGCCTGGTAAACGGGTCCTTCCGGCGCCATCTTTTGCATGATTTCCTTTTTGCCGCCGTACGCCCCCACGGGAAGCCCGCCGCCGATTACTTTGCCCAGCGTCGTAAGGTCGGGCGTTACGCCGTAAAGCTCTTGTGCGCCGCCGTAAGATATGCGGAAACCGGTCATTACCTCGTCGAATATCAGAACCGCGCCGTCCTTGTCGCAAAGCCCGCGCAGGCCTTTAAGGAAACCGTCCTTCGGCACAAGGACGCCCATGTTGCCCACAATCGGTTCCAGAATCACGCAGGCTATCTTTGCCGGGTGCGCATCGAATAACTCTTTTACCAATTCGAGATCGTTGAAAGGAGCGGTTAGCGTATATTTGGCAAGATCGGCCGGAACGCCGGGTGAATCGGGAAGTCCCAGCGTTTCGACGCCGGAACCGGCCTTTACAAGGAGCGAATCAACGTGGCCGTGATAGCACCCCTCGAACTTCAGCACGAGATCGCGCCCCGTGTGCCCCCTGGCAAGCCTGATCGCGCTCATCGTCGCCTCGGTGCCGGAGTTGACCATTCGCACCATCTCGACCGACGGTACGGCTTCGATCACCATTTCAGCAAGGACGTTTTCCCTTTCGGTGGGCGCGCCGAAGCTCGTTCCCGCGCGCGCGGCCTCGGTGACCGCCTCAACAACGCGGTCATTGGCATGGCCCGCGATCATCGGTCCCCAACTGCCGACGTAATCGATGTACGTTTTGCCGGAAACGTCGGTTACTTTGGAGCCTTTGGCGCTTGCGATGAAAACCGGGTCCCTCCCCACGGACTTGAAGGCGCGCACGGGGCTGTTGACGCCGCCGGGCATCAGGTTTTTAGCTTTTTTGAAAAGCGACGCCGAATCCGCCGACGTCATTTAACGTATTTCCCTATTATCGGCGCCAAATCCTTTTTGGTCTGTTCGGGGATGAGCTTGTGGTCGGTCATTATGGAGTTGGCAAGGGCATCCATGCATCCTGCGGAACACTTTTCGCCTATCGAGCTTACGGATTCCTTTATTATCTTTTGGGACATTTCGACGTTTTGTTTGATGATCGCGAGTATCGCTTCGGTTGTTACATCTGCCTCTTCTTCGTACCAGCAGTCGTAGTCGGTGGAAAGGGCTATCGTCACGTAGCAGATCTCCGCCTCGCGGGCGAGCTTGGCCTCGTTGAGGTTGGTCATTCCTATCACCGATGCGTTCCACCCCCTGTACATGTGCGATTCGGCCCTCGTCGAAAATTGCGGGCCTTCCATATTCACGTAAGCGCCGCCAACGTGCACGGAGGCTCCCGCCCTTTTTGCCGCTTCGGAAACGGTTCCTAAAAGGTCTTTGCAGATCGGATCGGCAAAAGATACGTGCGCGACAATACCGCCGCCGAAAAAGGTGCTGTTGCGCGCGAATGTCCTGTCTATGAACTGGTCGGGGAAGGCTATGTGCCCGGGCTTTATCTCTTCTTTCAGCGAGCCCACGGCGGACACGGAAAGTATCCTGCCAACGCCCAGTGTTTTCATCGCATAGATGTTCGCCCGAAAGTTGAGTTCGGAAGGGAGTATCGTGTGCCCCTTGCCGTGCCTCGGTAAAAAGACAACCTCTTTGCCGTTAAGTTCTCCTATTATGAATTCGTCGGAAGGCTCGCCGAAGGGCGTGGCTACCTTTTCGGTTTTTTTGACTTTAAGTTCGGCCATGTCGTATAAACCGCTGCCGCCGATAACGCCGATCTTCATTTAAACCCCCGAAAATTTGAATCCGACCCCGGCCGTGAACAGGATTCCGCGGCGCTGGGCGTAAAGGTTATTTTTTGTCCTTGCCTTTGGCCTGGAAATACTCGGCCACTTTCCTTTCGACTTCCCCCAGAAGGAATCGAAGTTCCGTGATCTTTTCCGACGCCTTGTCTATCACCTTCTCTTCGGACGAAAGCACCTTTATCTTGGTTTTAATATCCTCGGTGAGTATGTTCAGGTCGTTAAGCCGCTGCTCGGTGCGGTTTATGAGGGCCATGCGCGAGGAAAGGGCGTCGAGCTTGCTTTCCGCATCGATCATTATGTTCGAAAGCGTTTTCACCTTTTCGGCGAATTCCGAGAAGTTTTCCTGGTGTTTGGAAATCTTACGCTCTTCTGAACGGATGCCTTCAAGCGAGGACGACAGGACGGCAATGTCTTCCTGAACCTTCCTTACAAGCTCCTCTTCCTGGACAACTTGTTCCATCTGCCTGCCGATCTTTTCCATCATGGTGGAGAGCATGCTCATCTGTTTTTCCATGTTTAGAAGCATTTCTTCCTCGTCCTTTATGCCATGAAGGCGCTTTTCCATTTCTCCTATGCGTCCGTCGAGTTCCTCAAGCCTGTTTTTCTGGTTTTCAAGCCGCGCCTCCTTCTTGCTCAAATCGGCAATTTGCGAGTCCACCTTTTCAATGGCGGGAATAAGCTCTTCCTTGGTCCGCACGATACCCTGCAGCACGTTCCTGCCTTCCTGTACCTCTGAAAGCTTGTTGGTAACGCTTTCCTCGATGACGATAAGCTTTGAATTGAGCGAGCTTATGCGACGCTCCTGGGTGTCTATCGCGTTCTTTTCGCGTGTGATATCCAGTATTTTCTCTTCAACCATGCGCGTTATCTCGCGCAGGTCTTCCAGCTTTTTATCGACGTTTTCTAGAAACTCCACTTTCTTGTTGATCCGCTCGATCTTCAGCGAAGCGTCCTCAAGGTAATAATCCAGACCGTCCAGTTTCTTTTCAAGCTTCTCGACGAGGTTCTTGCGCTGCAACTGGTTTTCCATTTTTACGTCAAGATTAATTACGGTGGACGACAGGTCGTTTACCTTCTTTTCCACCTGGTCGACGATGTTACGCCTAGCGGACAGGTCGTTTATCTGGCCGGTGAGTATTTCGTTAAGCTCGTTGAGCCTTTTAAGCTTTATCTCTATCTCTTCGCTTACCTTTACGTCTTCGCGGAACTGCTGGAACTTGGCTTCAAGTTCATCGGCCTCCTGCTGGAAACGCGACATCTTTTCGCGCATAGATTCCATCGAGGACATATCGTCCTTGAGGATCTTCATCTTGTTGCCGATTGAGTCGATGAGGAAAATGTTGAGCTTGTTTATCTTTTCTTCCGTGGTGGCAACCACATCTTTGTCCTCGCGCACCCTTGCAATGTTTACCTCAAGCTCGGAGTTGGCCTCCTCAAGCTGGCGTATCTTCGAGGCAATGCGTTTTACCATTTCCTCCTTGGAAAGTATGTTGCCTGTTTCGACCCGGATGGAATTCATGTCCTTGCTCAACGTTCCCAGTTCCCTGTTCATCTGCCCGATAACCGCGTTCTGTCTTAAAAGCTTATCCGAATCGTCTTTCAGCCTTGCAAGCGTGGTGTTTACTTTTTCGATATCCTGCGAGTAATTGTCTATTTCGTCTTTTTGCCTGGTCATCAGGCTTATCTTTTCTTCCATCTCGCGGCTGATTGAAGAAAGCCTTGAAATCTTTTCGTCAGACTGCGCCAGGAGGCTTTTGAAGGTATCGACTTCGGTCATCTTGCCGGAAACCTGTTCGAGCATGTCTTCAAGAATTACTATGTTCTTCTCGGCGGTCTTTACCAGCTTGCTTTCCTCGCCGAGCTTTTTGATCTTGGCCTCCATGTCCCAGATGAGGATATTCAGTTTTCCCGCTTCCTCGTTGGCCTTTTCGACAACAAGCCTTTGCTGGCTCAATCCTTTAATCTTGCTTTTTATGTGCTCGACAAGGAGGGAGACCTCGTCAATTCCCTTTTTGTTTTCGTGAAGCCTTTGGGCCACGCTTTCGGCGGTGGACCCGGCATCCTTCATTCGTATTTCGAGGTTGCGCAGCTCATCGAAGCGTCCGGTCATTTTTTCCGAGAACTCCGAGAAGAAAGGGATTTTTTCTTCAAGGCGTTTCATGGCGGTAACGCTCTGCTGGATCTCTTCCGTATTCTTCTGGACGTATTCCACCAAAAGGCTCAGGCTCTTACGCTGTACGTCGGCTTCCTTTATTAGTTCTTCGAACCGGCTGAGGTCTTCTTTGGTTAAAGAAGCGCTTACGGCCTGTTTTTCCGTCTGTTTTTCCTTGTCCATAGACACATTCCTCCCGCCTTTTTATTCTTTAGATACTACCCAAAAATCTCATATTTCATCTAAGTTGTCAACGCAAAGATTGACGGTACAACGGGCGGCAACCACCTTTTCCTGCCTTGTTGCGCGCGGCAAAAAGCGGTCTTTGTGGTAAGCTCTTGCGGATAATGGAGATATTCCTTTCTGCAATCGGACTCGTGCTGATTTTCGAGGGCCTGCCGTACTTCATCAGCCCCGATTCGATGAAGAACATGGCGCGTTTCATGTCCGAAGCCGATTCAAGGACGTTGAGGTTCGCCGGTTTTGCGCTTATGGCAACCGGCCTGATACTCCTTTACTTCATTCACGGGTTTTGAATTTGACCTTAACGCCTCTTTCCTATAGCCTTTTTTAATATCAGGATTTGAAGGAGATTGCCGATGGTTTCACTTGAAGGGAAAAACGCCCTAATAATAGGCGTGGCAAACGAGCGCTCCATAGCGTGGGGCATCGCGCGGCAACTCCATAGCGCGGGATGCAAACTCGGATTCACATACGTCGGCGATGCGCTGGAAAAGCGCGTTCGCCCGCTGGCGGAATCGGTCGGCTCCACCTTCATCGAGCCGTGCGACGCAGGCGACGACGCGCAAATCGAGGCCGTTTTCAATAAGTGGCAAAAAACCTTCGGAACGATGGACATATTCGTCCACGCGGTGGCTTTCGCCGACCGCAACGACCTTAAAGGCCGTTTTCATGAAACTTCCCGCAAAGGTTTCAACCTGGCGATGGACATATCGGTCTTTTCGCTGGTCGCCATGGCCAAACATGCCGTGCCGCTTATGAAGGAAAATGGCGGAAGCATACTCACGCTCACTTACTTCGGCGCGGAAAAGGCCGTTAAGGGATACAACGTGATGGGCGTAGCCAAGGCCGCGCTGGAATCGTCGGTGCGGTATCTTGCCGCCGATCTCGGCCCGGAAAACATAAGGGTAAACGCCATATCGGCGGGACCGATAAAGACCCTTGCGTCGAGCGGTATAGGCGATTTCCGTAAGATGCTTAAACACCACGCGAAAGTCGCGCCCCTGCAACGCAACGTAACGCAGGAAGAAGTCGGAAAAGCCGCCCTTTACCTTTGCTCGGAACTCGGAAGCGGCGTAACCGGCGAAATAATGCACGTCGACAACGGCTACAACGCAGTAAGTATCCCGCCGGAGAAAGAAGACTCGGAAAATTAAGGAAGCCGGAATATTAAGGAAGCAGCTCCCATAAAGCTCCTCGTAAGCCTCATAGACCCTTCCGAGTGCGACGCCCTTTTGAAATGCCCGCCGGACTACGCCGACGTTAAGAACCCGTCCGAAGGTTCGCTTGGGATGCCCGATATAAAGATTATCCGCGAAGTCCGTAAACGCATTCCCCAAAAAATCCCGCTGTCGGTTGCGATAGGGGACGCCGCCCAGATATATGGCGCGGCATTTTATAAAGAACGCGCCCGTGCGGCAGTCCATGCCGGGGCGGACATCATAAAGGTGGGATTGTATGGTTTCGCAAATAAAAAACTGATGTTGGTTTTCCTCTCAACGCTGAAAAAGGCCGTGGGTAAAACGCCGGTAGTTGCCGCGCTTTACGCCGACCTTTTTGCCGATTTTATAGGCGATTTCCCAACGATTGCCGAAAGCGCGGGCATTCACGGGTGCCTGTTGGACACGTATAAAAAAGACGCCAAAAAAGGCGGCAAAAAGCTGACGGATTATTTGAGCCCCGAAACGCTTGGAGCTTTCGCCGCCGCCTGCCGCAAACGCGGCCTCTTATCTGCCCTTGCTGGCGGGTTGGATGAAGGCGATATCGAATGGCTTATGGCGCTAAAGCCCCGCGTAGATGTAGTTGGATTCCGAGGCGCCGTATGCAAAGGGCCGCGCGGCGGCGTTGGGTTGGATGCGGGAAAGATGGAATCGATTAGGAGAAAGATTGCGGGAATAAACCTGCCGGCATTCATAGCGCCGCACCGCGGAGCCGTTTACCCTGCCGCTAATCCGCGTATTCCGGGTGGTGCTTGAATGTGTGAGGAACAATGCGTGATCTTGAATCTTTAGGGGAAACTGGTAAAGAGCCAATTTCCAACTTGACGGAAATTGATCCTAATTCAATTTTAAACATCGAGGATATAGAAATTGATAGGGTCGGGTGGCTGGACGGTTCAATGTTTGTGCGTTTCCCTGAACCTACAGATATTGTGATAATAGATACAGAAGAGTTTATTGAGAATCCACTCAGGTCAGATGATGAACCAATTAGGGAAATAATTATTTCAGACCTGCGTAATTATGAGCCTCCTCTTCATACTGATTCTTAAAATGCATACCACAAGTTCAATGAGGAAGTGCCGGAATACATAATAATTCAGATGGGCAAGAGTAGAATAATTATGTGGTATTATCATAAGTAGCTATATAACAATGTTTAAAAGGGGGTATTTTTATGGCAACGAAAAAGAAGAAGAAAGCTGCTAAGAAGAAGACCACGAAGAAAAAAGCTTCGAAAAAGAACGAAATTTTAGGTTTTGCTCTAGATGTTTTAAAAGGCGCTATGACAAAGCCACTTCCGATTGCTATTATAGAGTCCGTTAATAAAAAACGTAACTCGTAATAAGCTTCCGGCCTGACGCCGATTTGCCCTAACCGCTTCCCAAAAGGCTTACGCCAAGACCCAAGAATAAAAATGCCAGCCGCCTGGCGCGGTCGGTGTTTTTTGGGTCGTGCATCCGTCTAAGGAGGTCGCTTCCCGCTATTGCCAGGAAGTTGCCGGTCGAAAGCCCCATCGCATACCCCAGCCACGAGATCTCGGCATGGCCCAGAAATCCTTTCGTAATCACGGCGCCCACCGGGGTTGCGAAGGCGAAAAAGAGCGCCATCACGCCTATTGTTCCGCGTTTCATTCCCGCAACGATCAGCAGGAAAGACAGCGCCAGCGAAGCGGGAAACTTGTGCACCATCACCGCCGTGGTTATCATCGTGCCGATTTCCGGAACTTCCGAAGCGGCTCCCACGCCGACGCCGTCTATAAGCGCGTGAAACGTTATGCCCACGTATGCAAGGACGCCGAGCGTATGGAAATCGCAATCCTCTTCCTCGCAGGGGTGTATCAGGACGAACTTTTGCGGAATGTAAAAAAGGGCGAAACCCAGCAGTATCGGAACGCCGGTAGCTCCGCCCAGTATTTTTATCGATTCGGGAAGCAGGTGGAAAAGCGCCGTTCCCACAAGGACGCCTCCGGCAAAAGATACCGCAAGCGAGAGCATCTTTTTGCTTCCCGCGTATTTCAGCGGAATGAGACCGCCGGCCAGGGCCGCAACGAAAACAAGGGCCAAATATATATTGAAAGACATTAGGGCATTTTAACTAATTTTGCATGCACTGTCGGTGTTATTCCCGCCCCGCATCAAGTACGGGGTAAACTCCAGCGGTAACTTATCAGGCAGCTGAAAAAGTCCCGGATGGACTTTTTCAGTAACCTGCTAATGAAGCGCTATTCGGTCTTTTTGCGGCGCGCTCCCTCTCCAATGAAAAAAGCCACCATCTTGTCCTGTATGGTCGCGCTGATAAGGAGATACCTAGTAATGCAAAGGAGCACGCTTCTGCCTTTAAGCGTGTCCGGCTTCGTCCTGACAACCTCCGCGACCGCGCTTACGGGATACTTGTCGAACGGGAAAAACATTTCAATGTAAATGAACGTTCCGCCGGGTATGCTCTTAGCGATTTTAAAGGCTGCGCCGCCCCCGGAAAAATTTACGCCTATGCCCCTTAAAAAGGGGGTGAGGGTGTAAGCGCCCATTTCGTTTTTACTGGCTATTTTGTATCTCAGGGATATTGCCAAATCGACGCGAAAATCTTCCCTGCCTTCGCGCCCCGTTTTTTTCGGCTGATCCGTCATTTAAGCTTGCCCCTAAGTATTACTATCTCCACCCTTCTGTTTCTGGGCCTGTTTTCAGG
>JAZFVB010000062.1:0-2401 GCA_036447515.1 Nitrospinota bacterium | reverse complement strand
CACGCGCCGAAAGTAATAGAAAAGGCGATATCCAAACAGGCCGCAAAGCTTGTGCACACGTCTAACCTTTTTTACACGATCCCGCAGGGTCTTCTGGCCAGGGAACTGGTAAAGCTCGCCTTCCCGTCTAAAGCCCTTTTCGTGAACAGCGGCGCGGAGGCCGTTGAAAGCGCGATCAAGCTGGCGCGCAAATATCATTATGACAAAAAAACAAAACGCACCGGGATAATCGCGATGGATCGCTCCTTCCACGGGCGCACTTACGGCGCACTGAGCGCCACGGGGCAAAAGAAATACCACGCGGGCTTCAAGCCGCTTTTACCGGGATTCAAGCACGTGCCGTTCGGCGATATTGCCGCGCTTGAAAAGTCGATAAACAAAAAGACCGCCGCGGTGATAATCGAACCGGTGCAGGGCGAAGGCGGCGTTCACCCGGCAGCGAAAGGTTACCTTAAAAAAGTCCGCTCCCTCTGCGACAAAAACGGCGTCCTGCTGATTTTCGACGAAGTGCAGTCCGGCATGGGACGCACCGGCAAATGGTTCGCCTTTCAACACTACGGCGTGAAGCCCGACATAATGACCCTCGCCAAAGGCCTCGCGGGCGGCTTTCCCATCGGCGCGATGCTTGCCCGTTCCGATGTAATGGATTCGTTCGGACCCGGCACGCACGCCTCCACATTCGGCGGCGGGCCGCTGGCGTGTTCGGCGGCACTTGCGGTCATAGCGGAAATCAAGAAAAAAAACCTTTTGCAAAACGCGGCTAAGGTCGGCAAAGAATCGATTCGTATTCTTAAAGAACTTAAAAAGGAGTTCAAATCGATAAAGGAAGTGCGCGGCTTGGGCCTTATGATCGGCCTGGAAGTGGACTTCCCTTGCGGCGACATAGTTATCGAATCTTTGAAAAAAGGCCTTATAATCAACTGTGCGGCGGGCAATGTGATACGCTTTTTGCCGCCGCTTGACGTTTCATCGGCCCAGATGAAAAAGGGGATAAAAATACTGGGGGACGTTTTATGCAAAAAGACTTCCTGAGCCTGGAAGACCTTACTCCCGAAGAGCTTAAGGGATTGCTGGACGAAACCGTGAAAATGAAGTACCACCCTGCGGCTAACAAGCCGCTTGAAGGCAAATCGATAGCCCTTATATTCAACAAAAGTTCGACGCGCACGCGCATCGGGTTTGAAGTGGGCATGTTCCAACTCGGCGGATACGCCATAATGTTGCGTGAGGACGAAACGCAAATCGGACGCGGCGAATCGATTTATGATACGGCCAGGGTTCTCTCGCGGTACGTCGACGGCCTCGTGCTGCGCACCTTCGACCAGAAGGAGATGGAGGAATTCGCCAACGCCGCCGCCATACCGGTAATAAACGCCCTTACCGACAAGTCCCACCCCTGCCAGGCGGTTACCGATTACGCAACCATACTCGATAAAAAGGACGCGATTAAGGGCATACGGCTAACGTACATAGGCGACGGAAATAACGTGGCGCATTCACTCATGATGGGCGGGGCGATGCTGGGCGTCGACGTAACGATTGTTACGCCGGAAAAGTACCGCCCGGACTCCAAGATTGTTTCCGATGCAAAAAAATACCTTAAGGAATCCGGCGGGAAAATATCGATATCCGGCAATCCCCAAAAGGCCGCAAAGGGGGCCGACGTTATCTACACCGACGTATGGGCCAGCATGGGACAGGAAAAGGAAGCCAAAAAGCGCAAAAAGGATTTCGCCGGATTTACCGTGGACAAAGACCTTTTAAAACTTGCAAAGCCCGACTGCCTTGTAATGCACTGCCTGCCAGCCAAACGCGGCGAGGAAATAACGGCCGAAGTCATGGACGGGACGCATTCCGTGGTCTTCGACCAGGCGGAATACAAGTTGCACGCGCAAAAGGCTATCCTTAACATGGTTCTGGGAGATTAAACGTGGCTGAAAAAGTTATCCTGGCGTATTCCGGCGGACTCGATACCTCCGTAATATTGAAATGGCTGCAAACCGAGCGCGGTTGCGAGGTTATCGCCTACGCCGCCGATATCGGCCAGAAGGAGGAGCTTGACGGTTTAGGCGAAAAGGCGAAATCCACCGGCGCGGCTAAATGCGTAATCAGCGACCTGAAAGAGGAATACGCGCGCGATTTCGTTTTCCCCATGCTTCGCGCCGGGGCGATTTACGAAGAACGCTACCTGCTCGGCACCTCCATTGCCCGCCCGCTGATAGCCAAGGAACAGGTAAGAATAGCAAAACAGGAAAACGCATCCGCCGTATCGCACGGCGCCACCGGCAAGGGAAACTACCATTTGCGCTTCGAGCTTACCATCGCCTCGCTGTATCCCGTCTTAATGGTGTTAGCCCATTGGCTCTATTGGGGCTTGAAATTGAGCGCCGACATAATATCC
>JAZFVB010000061.1:0-5992 GCA_036447515.1 Nitrospinota bacterium | reverse complement strand
AACCATCACGAGCCCTTTGGTCATTACCACTGAAACCTTTCTTATTTCGCTAAAGTCGAGGCCGAGGTTTTTTATGATGTCGGACTGGGTTACCACGCCGGATATGCCGCCGGACTTGTCGGTAATGACAATATGTCTGATATTGTTGGTTTCGGTAATGTGGTACGCCTCATAAATGTCTATATCGCTTTTTGCGGTGGCGACCGGCGAACTCATTGTCTCCCTTACTTTTGTCGTGCTTATCGGAATTCCCTGGAAGAGGAACCTTACGACATCGCGTTCCGTAATAATGCCGGCCGGTTTTCCGCCATCGACTGCGACAACGCACGATGTCCCGCTCTTGATCATTAGATCTGTCGCATGGGCAAGGGATATGTCCGGAGAAACAGTTATGACCTTTGAGATGACGTCAGGATTAATTATTGTTCTTTTCACTTTACTTCCATATTCAATCTACGTGAAATGGCCTTCTAAATAAGCTGGCGTATTTGAAGTATTAAGTGACCACTTCCCCCGATCTAAAAAGATGATAACCCATAATAAACACTTTCAACCAAATCAATTGTAACGAAATGGCACTTCTTTTTCAATGGCCTATTACCGGATTCAATAACTACACTCGGTAATCCATACGTTGCGGCTATGCAAAAAAGGGATTCCCCTGTTATATCAAAGCGATGAGTGTCTCGCTTATTTCGGCATACAGGCCGGGCGAACTCTGCATGCCGTTGGGCTTGGCCCATCTTGCCGGATTGTACGCTGTGAAAGAGAACGGCTATTAGATTTTATCGTTTTCCACCAAGCCTATAAACGATTCAATAACGTATCTGGGCCTTCTTCGGGATTCATCGAATGTGCGCCATATGTATTCCCCAAGGAGGGCAAGCATAAGTATCTGCAGGCCGCCTATTGCCAGGATGGCCGCAAGGACTATTCGCCATCCATGATAGTCGGCGTAACCAAACATCATAAACAGAGCCATAAGAAGTCCCGCCGCAACCGTCGCAAGGCCTATCACTATCATTGTCTGGCCTGGAAAGCTGCCGAAAGAAAGGAGACAGTCTATTGCCAATTTCACTTTCTGCGAAAATTTCCATTTTGACGTTCCGCTGTGCCGAGGCTTTTTTACATATTCTATTGAGATTTGCGAAAAACCCAGCCACATAAGGAGCAGGTAAACCGAAGTGTGCTTTTCCGGCGACCCGTTAAAGGCTTCTATTGCCGCCCTATCCGCAAGGAAAAGATCGGCGCCGGCGGAAGGAACCTTAAGAACGGTCAGGAGATTTACCATAATGTAAAAAGTCCGCGAAAGAAGCTTAGTCATGACCTTTTCCCCTTCGCGTTTTTTGCGCACTCCCCAGATGACCTTGTAACCCTCTGTCCATTTTTCGATAAGGCGCGGAATTATTTCCGGCGGATCCTGCAGATCGGTAGCCATGCCTATGGCCGCGTCTCCCCGGCAATGAAAAAGGCCGGCGGCTACGGCGGCATTCAGTCCGTTGTTTCTTGCAAAACGGATAACCTTTACGCGAGGATCGCCTTCATGAAGGGATTGAAGTATTTCCGGTGTTCGGTCTGTCGAACAATCGTCAACAAAAATAAACTCGAACTCGTGGTTTTTAATTTCCGATGTAACGGCTTCAAGACGCTCGTAAAGCGTCCTCAGGTTGCTCTCTTCATTATATGCCGGAAGAATTATCGAGATCATTACCGCCTATAATATCAAAAAGTTATACCTTTGTTGCGACTTCAATCATCGGGCGCAATGCTATCATTTTCCCGGCGGCAAAACAAACCGCACGTTTTTCCAAAAACCTTCAATAAAAAGTCCTTTACAGTATATTATGATGGAAGTGGACGGACGTCCGAGGGGTTTTTAACACAATATTGTCAAATAGAAGGAAGGCATGGATTGAACGAAGAAATACAACCCATCATTTTTGAAGCGGTAAGAGAAATAAACGCGGAGTTGGGCAGCGAAAACCTGGCCAGCCCGACGCTTGATACGGCGCTTTACGGAGCTGACGGAAATCTTGACAGTATGAGCCTGGTGTCACTTTTAATCGACATAGAAGACAGGGTTTCCGAAAAACTCGGCAAGGACGTCGCCCTTACCGACGAAAAGGCCATGAGTCAGAGAAACTCTCCGTTCAAAAGCGTCCGAACGCTTGCCGATTACATGGAAAGGCTTCTTAACGGAAGCGTCTAGTCGTGAACAAAGTTTTTGTGATCACGGGAACGCGCAAGGGCATCGGCAAAGAGCTTGCCGAATATTACCTCGAAGGGGGCAAGACCGTGGCAGGATGCAGCAGGCGGCCCGGAACGATAGAGCACAAAAACTACCGTCACTATGAACTGGACGTCGCCGATGAAAAGGCAGTCATAGCGATGATCAGGGACGTGCGCAAAAAGGATGGGAGGATAGACGCGCTGATAAATAACGCCGGCATGGCCTCCATGAACCACATACTCACAACGCCCGCCGAGACCGTTAAAAAGATTTTTGACACAAACTTTATGGGCACGTTTCTCTTCACGAGGGAAGCGGCCAAGATCATGAGCAAAAACAAATATGGAAGGGTGGTGAACTTAGCCACGGTCGCCACGCCGCTCAGGCTGGAGGGCGAAGCGATATACGCCGCCAGCAAGGCCGCCGTGGAAAACTTCACGCAGGTAGCGGCAAGGGAGCTTGCCCCTTTCAACATTACCGTAAACGCCGTCGGCCCGACTCCCGTAGAGACCGACCTCATAAAGAACGTCCCGAAAGAAAAGATGGACGCGCTTCTCGACATGCAACCGATTAAAAGGTTCGGAGAATTCAGCGACATTATCAACGCCGTGGACTTTCTTATAGACGAAAAGAGCGGCTTCATAACCGGACAGATAATTTACCTTGGCGGCATAAACGACTAGGCCCGATGGACTGGCTTTTAGACAGGTTCCGCGAGTTCGGCGATCACCATGCGATAGGCGGCCGCGGCGGCCTTTACACGTACCGCGAGCTAGAGAGCAGGGTCGGGGAATATATAAAGGAAGTTTCCAAAAAAATCGAAAAGGGCGCGGTGGCGGCGATTGTTTCCGATTACTCGTTCGATTCCATTTCACTTCTTCTTGCGCTTGCGGCTAATAAAAATATCGTCGTGCCGATAGTTGCGGGTACGGAAGAAGAGACAAGCGCGCGCCTGGAAGAATCGTTCGTCGACGTCGTAGCTGTCCCGGAGGGCGGCGCAATTCGGATCGAAAAGAGAAACTCTTTCAAGGAAAAACACGCGCTTATCGAAGAACTCCGGTCCGGCGGGCATTCCGGGCTGGTACTTTTCAGCAGCGGCAGCGCCGGAAAACCGAAGGCCATGCTGCACGACTTCGACAGATATGCGGACAGCTTCAGGGAAAAGAAAATCAAAAAAAGCCTGCGCATGCTGGTCTTTTTGATGTTCGACCACATGGGCGGCATAAACACGTTATTCACGGCGCTAAGCCGAGGCGCGACGATGTTCATACTGGATAGCCGCGATCCCGACGAGATATGCGCGATAATGGAAAAAGAAAAAATAAACGTCCTTCCTGTCTCGCCGACCTTTTTGAATATGATCCTCATTAGCGAAGCATACAAGAAGCATGACCTCGGCGCCCTGCAAACGATTACTTACGGAACCGAAGTCATGCCGGAACCGCTTTTGAAAAGGCTTAACAGGGCGTTTCCCAACGTAAGGTTTTCGCAGATGTTCGGAACCAGCGAAACGGGCATACTGCACACGGTCAGCAAGTCGTCCGCCAGCGCTTTTATGAAGATCGACGATCCCGCCCGGAAATACAAAATAGTGGACGGCGAACTGTGGATACGAAGCAGTACGCAAGCGTTGGGCTACCTTAACGCCGGCATGGAAAGTTTTACGAAAGACGGATGGTTCAAAACGGGCGACCTCGTGGAAACCGAAGAAGACGGCTACCTGAGGATAGTAGGAAGGAACAGCGAGACGATAAATGTAGGCGGCGAAAAGGTCCTTCCCGGCGAGGTCGAATCGGTTCTTCTCGAAATGGGCGAGGTAAAGGACTGCGTGGTATACTCACAGCCGAACGCCCTGACGGGAAACGCCGTTACGGCCGACGTGGTGCTTGAAGAAGGGGTTTCGGCAGATTCCATAAGATCACTCGTGAGGAAATATTGCCGCGCGAAACTTGCCCCGTACAAAGTGCCCGCGCGCGTTAACGTTGTAAGCGCAACGGGCTTCGGCGGCAGGTTCAAAAAAACAAGGAAAGGCGCCTGAACAAACGATGAGCAAGGAAAGCTGCCTTATACCGATTCCGTGGGAAACAAGGAATCTTGGGATAGAGAGTTTTAAGGTAAGCGAATACCTCATAAAAAATCCGGACGCCGCGCTTTTAAGGGAATCGATTGCGGCCGGGATTGAAAAATATGAAAAGATATTCGCCCAGGCGCGCGTGCCGAAAGAAAACCTGGCGGCATCGCCCGTTCTGGCGGAAAGCGGTTTCTACTTCATAGAGGCCGTCCTTACGCCCTATACGGTTTTGAAGAAAAACCGTGTCCTGCGGATGTTCAAGGAAAAAAAGGAAGAGTTTGTGCCGAGGAGAATTAACGCCGGCGACCTTGGGCTGGGCACATTGGACGTTAAAGACAAAAAACTTTGCGGCCATGTGAAGTCGATTGCAATCGAATCGTTCTGGTGGGACAGGTTTCACCTCGACCCCAACTGTCCCGAAGACGTTTCAAAAAACCGGCTTGCCTATTTTATGGAAGACCTTTTAGGCGACGAAAAGGTCTCGGTGGATCTTCTGGAATACGGCGGTAAAACGATAGCCTTCATGGCGCGCAGGGGAGAAGACCTGATTCTTGCGGGATTCGAAAGGCAGTACGAAATAAGCGGCCTATCGGATTTTTTCTGGCTGTCAGTCCTTGAAAGGATGGCGGGACAGGGGCATGAAAAGGCGGAGACTCTCATCTACCACAACAATACGTCGGTCCTTAACCTTTACGTGCGGCTGGGTTTCGCGTTCAAAAACCCGGGCGCGACATTCCATTACTGGAGCCACCCGCTAAAGGATTAGCTATGCCTTTGCAAATATCGCTTAGCGCTTACCAGAAATCGATGCATCTCGATGAAGGGATGATCGGCCCGAAACTCGAATCGTGCCCCTTTTGTACATCGCGCGAATTTCGCGGCGAAGGCATAACGATTCACAGGGAGCCGGACGTGGCATTGGTCAAGTGCCTTAACTGCGGCGCGGCGTTCGCCGAAAGGATGCCGACACAGAAGGCGCTGGATAAATATTATTCGGGTTATTACAAGAGATACCAGGGCGCCAAAAGCGATAAGGCCGTAACGCATTCCGACACGCGCGAGTTTGCAAAACGCATTGCCGCGATTTACTTCAAACACGCGGATGTGAAAGACGCGAAAGGCGCAAACGTGCTAGATTTCGGCGGCGGCGACGGAAGCTTAGGCGTAGAGGTAAACGCGGCGGTGAAAAAACTTCTGGACTCGCCGCGAAATTCCGGCAACGCGCAAAAGCAAATAGGAGGAGCGTACTTGATAGACGTTGCGGACATCGAGCCAGTGGAGGGATGCGAAAAACTGCCCTCGCTGGACGAATGCGGTGATTTGCGGTTCGACCTGATAATCGCAAGCGCGATACTGGAGCACCTCGCCGACCCGCGCGAATGCCTGCAAAAGCTGGCGTCACTGGCGTCTCCGGAGTCAAATAAAAGCTTCATTTATTTCCGCACACCATACGCCGCGCCGCTGATAAAACTGGCGGCGGCGATGGGAGTGGCGCTGGACTTCACTTACCCCGGCCACGTTTCCGACCTGGGCGTCGATTTTTATATGAATATTCAAAAATGCCTGCCGGGTTTCGGTGCGAAGGCCGTCTATTGCGGAACGACGCAGGCGGAAACGACGTTTGCCCAAAGCGCGCCGAGAACGCTTGCGTCGCACTTTTTCAAGTTCCCTTTCCGCGCCCTTACAACGCT